>CAZIGP010000016.1:4060-16076 GCA_964538425.1 uncultured Pirellulales bacterium
CATTGCGATCAGAGGAGTATGAATTTTGAATTGTAGCGAGCCTTCGACACCGGCCTTGGTCGCCATATTTGCTAACTGCTCGAAAGCCGCAATAAATTCAGGGCGGCAGTCAGGGTAGCCGCTGTAATCGATGGCATTAACCCCGAGAAAAATATCCCCCGCTCCCATTGCCTCGGCATATGCCAAAGCCACCGACAAAAGCACAGTATTGCGAGCCGGCACATAAGTGACGGGAATACCACGCTCCATCTCATCGGCCGAACGGCCTTTTGGCACGGCAATGTTATCGGTGAGAGCGCTATGGCCGAAACGAGCCAAGTCGATTTCCACGATCTCGTGCTGTTTTACTCGTAGGTGTTGAGCAACTCTGGCTGCTGCCTCTAATTCAAACCGATGCCGCTGACCATAATCAACCGAGAGCGCATACAACTCGAATCCTTCTGCTGCAGCAATTCCCCCTGCTGTCGCAGAATCAAGACCACCGGAGAGGAGTAAAATAGCAGAGCGAGGCACGAAAAAAACTAGTGGTCAGAGATCGAAAAGTCGGCAAAGGTGTGCCGGAAAACCAACATCGTTGACAAACGGCTATCATAGCTCACATGCCGCGAACACGTGAGGGGGCGTCAATCTGCCTTGTGCAAGCTAAAATAGATCGAAGTGCACAAACTCTCCGGACCAATGATTATGCCAAACTTTCGCTCGACACTCGAAACTTTTAACAACCAATATTCGGGTCGTGAATACACCATCGAAATTATTTGTCCTGAATTTACTTCGGTTTGTCCTAAAACCGGCCAACCCGATTTTGGTACCCTGACAATCACCTATTGCCCGGCCGAGAAATGCGTGGAGCTAAAAAGCTTAAAGCTCTATTTGCAACAATTTCGCAACGAAGGCATTTTTTACGAACACATCACCAATCACATTCTGGATGATTTAGTGGCAGTTTCGCAGCCTTGCTGGATGAAACTTGTCGCCGCTTTCACGCCACGTGGTGGAATTAGCACTTCCGTGACGGCCGAATTCAAAGCAGAAAGCAAAAAAGAAAAGTAAGCAATCCAGCGCGGCCCTCAGTACGTTCGAGCCGTCGGCAGTTTCTTCCAATCATAAAACAACTTCTTGCAGTCCTCGGCAAGTAGGCCAGAGACCAGCTTTACTTTGCTACCTCCTAGTGCGGCAATTTTTTCAGCAGCAATTTGCAATTCATTGAAGCCAGCATCCTTTGCATCTTGCACTGTTGCACCAAAGTAAATGGTATCAACCCGCGCCCAATGCAAGGCCGACATGCACATCGGGCAAGGTTCGCAAGTCGTCGCCACAATCACCCCTTCTAAAAAGATGCTGCTCGCATGCTTGCACCCTAACCGCAGCGCGTTGACTTCGGCGTGAGCCGTAATGTCGATCGTCGTTAGCACGGTATTATGAGCGATTGAAATAATTTCATCGCCGTGAGCGATTGCACACCCAAATGGGCTGTTGCCTGCGGCCATTCCTTGACGGCATTTATCAATCGCCATTCGCATGAGCTCAGCAGGTTGGATCATGAAACCTCCATCAAATAATACAAACATCACCAGCCAGCCGTACAAGATGGTATCGTATTTGTAGCCTGATGACACGCCGAGTCGGCAACTTCAAAGATCAGCACACAAATGGCCGCAGTTTCTGTTCAACTTCCGCAGGAATCGGAATCGACTGCGGTGCACGATCGGGGAAGAGGCGGCAGCAAACGGCGGTAATTTTGCCTTTGGCAACGGGGTGGTTGTCGTGCTGAATGTCAAAATGATAGGTGACGCTTTTCGTACCCAGTCGGCTAATTTTTAATGCAACGGTAAGTACGTCTTCAAAACGTACGGCCGCGTTGTAATCACAATCGGCATGAACTCGTGGCCAACTGACGGGGCTCGTTTCATCCTTGGTAAGAATGTTTAGCCCCAGATGCCGAAGGAATTCGTGCTCGACAGATTCCATCAATGGAAAGAATGCCGCAAAGTGCATGATACCGGCCGCATCGGTATCACGAAATTCAACTCGGCGCGTGACAGTAAAAGCGGGCATTCAAACAGCCCAAACATTCAGAAGACTCTGACGTTCAGAAAACTCAGACTATTCACCGACGTATGGCAGCAAGGCCATGAATCGGGCACGCTTCACAGCCAGTGTTACAGCATGTTGGCTGGCAGCAGTGCAGCCACTCTTGCGGCGGCTGACAATCTTACCCTGTCGGTTAGTCAGCTTGTTGAGCAAGTCGAGATCTTTGTAGTCGACAAACATTGGCCGCGGCCGTTTGCCATCGATGAAAATAGGGTCTTTCTTCTTGGCACGAATTTTGGGTTTCGCGCGCTTCCGCATCGGGCGGGCATCTTTTCGGGCACCGAACGACGAACCAAATCGAGGCATAGTAACTACCACTGAAAACGAGAAAATGGCAAACCCGCAAGATACTTCATCTTCGGTCCAAAAACCAGTGGGGGTTGGAAGCTGAGAATTGCGATCTGCTGGCCGGAAGGTGACCAAAACCCGATAAACTTAAGTTTCGGCATGAACACCGCTTACGGGAAATCCTGCCTACCGAAATCCCGGGATTTTTCCACCGCAACTTGCTAGAGTCGTAGGGGTTAAATGAGTTATCTACCCCTGCGCACTGTCTGGTGAGAAATCTACAGGTCCAAAGCGGGCCTGGCAGCCACGATCAAACAAACGCCCAATTATACTGAAGGATTCAGAACCAGCTTAAGCGCCTGACATGCGTGTTTAGGTAACCAACCTCCCCGATTGGCTTTAAATCCCCGTCAGAACACCAAACCTCCCGTGCCTGACCGAAGAAATTCCACCGCAGAGGATTGACCTGAAAGTGTTTTATCCTGCAGCAACGATGCAGAAAAATCATACGGAGCCGTTATGCCGAGTTTTCGGATTACAAAATATGCCGTGCTGCTAATTGCTTGGCTTACATTGAGCTTAAAGGCTGCCATTGCTGCCGACGCCACCTTCGTTGGCGTGCTGTCATTGGTAAGCGACCCTGACGTTGCCAAACAAATCGGGCTTTCGGACGATGTTCGACAAAAATTGACGAATTTAGTCGACAGCCGAGAAGGGGAAGCGCTTGAATTGGCTCTCGAAATCAAAGACCTGCCCTCCGCCGAGCGAGAGGCAAAACTCCGGCCATTTCGCGAAGAATCGGAAAGATTAGGTCTCCAATTGCTGACTGCAAACCAGCGTCAAAGACTCGAACAGCTTCGCCTAGAACAGAGTGGCCTAGTGGCACTTGGTGAACCACGGATTTCCGAAAAACTGAAACTCAGTGTTGATCAACGCCAAACAATTGCCGATTTAATCAAGCAGCGAGACGAAGTGTTGGCAAAAGCGGGCAGTAGTGATGCCGCGACCATTCGAGCAGAATTCGAACGCCAAATCGCAGCAACCCTAACTTCCGACCAGCGCACAGCCTGGGACCAACTTACCGGCGCGCCACCTGAGGCAGGGGGGACAGTCGCAGCTTCCGAAAAGCCGACTGTCTCCGGCGCGTCGGTTTCATCAGCCGGCTTACCCTCCGAAACGACTGCTGCCGAAAAAGCTTCAAATACGGCCAAAAATAATGGGCCAGAGCGGAGCCTGCAGCGACCTTCTCGTCGTGATGCTTCCCAAACCGCAAACGTCAGTGACGGTGATAGCAGCGTCAAAAATGCTGCTCAAAAAACAAATAATTCACCGTCCGATGGTTTGTTGTTGTTTAACTTTCGTCACCAGCCTTGGGAGCAGGTGCTGCATTGGTTTGCCGAACAAGCCGATCTTTCGCTGGTTATCGATGCCCCACCGCCTGGCACCTTCAACTACTCGGACGCGCGAAGATACACTCCGGCCGAAGCCATCGACATTATTAATGGTGTCTTGTTGCCTAAAGGTTATACCTTAGTCCGCAAAGACCGGATGCTGACACTCGTCAATTTTCAAGGCGGCCCGATCTCGCCTACTCTTATTCCCACCATCTCGCGCGAAGAACTCGACCAGCGTGGCCGAAATGAAATTGTCAGCACAGTCTTTGCTTTTAGTCGGCTCACTCCCGATGAAGCTGAACGAGTGGCCGAACGGCTGGTCGACAAGGCTTACGGCAAAGTCGTCTTACTTCCTCAAGCCCGGCAAATAGAAATCACCGAAACCGCAGGCCGGTTGCGTACGATCCGGCAAGTTCTAGATCATGCCGAAGGACCAACCGCTGGTGGCCGAGACGATTTGCGCACTTTTCCGTTACAGCACGCGATGCCTTATGAAGTGTTGGCTACGGTCAAACAATTGATGAATATTCCCGCCGACCGCAATTCAACCGAAGATGGCTCATTGCGAGTTGTCATCGACAATGCCGGACGACGTTTATTGGCCACGGGCAAACCTGATAAACTGTTACGCGTCGATGAAATCGTAAAAATGCTTGACGTGCCAGGCCGTGGCGACAATTCACTCGCACTGGAGCAACCACAGCTCGAAGTTTATGCCATTTTCTCGGCCGATTCGAACTCGGCCCTCAAAGTTTTGCAAACTTTGCTCGCCGGTCTGCCTGACGTGCGGCTCGACATCGATCCAAAAACCGGCAACCTTGTTGCACTTGCGCGACCGAGCCAACACGCCACGATTCGCGCCACGCTCGATCAATTGCAGCGCGATGGTAAACGGCTGGAAGTTATTCAGTTGCGAAATGTCGATCCTGCCACTGCGGTTACGGCCATCACCAAGCTGTTTCAGATGGAAGGCGAAAATTCGCCGCTAGCGCCGAAGGTTGATGCCGATTCCAGTTTGCGCCAACTGTTAGTCCGCGGAACGGAAGGCCAAATTTCCCAGATCCGTGCCATGGTCGATAAGATGGAAGGCCGCGATTCCGCGCTGGCCGGAAGTGACCGTGGCAACATGCGTGTGATTCCACTTACCGGCCGTCAAGCTCGTACGGCGATTGAAGCCGTACAGCAAATCTGGTCGGCAACGCATCGCAACCAAATTCGAGTCGTTACTCCCTCCAGTTCGATTCAACAAATTCAACCCAACGGCGAAGTGCCGCAAGCTGCGCCGACGGGGCCAACTTCGCAAACCTCAACCGGTGCTTACCCAGGCAATAGCGGTGCACATTCAAATAATTCGGCGATCGAATCTCGAACAATCGTTCCCCGACCTTCTCAACCTGCCTTGCCTCCCAATGCCGAAGCCACTCGCGTAATTAAACCGCAATCCAATGGTTCGACGCCTCGTGCTCCACAAAAACCAACAGAGAAGTCGGATCGCTCCGCGTTCATTTTTCCGGCTGTCTATCCGGCCGCGCGAGTTTTCTTAGCGAGTCAACCAAGCGAAGATGCAAACGCCTTAGACGACACCGTAGCTCAACGAGCGCTGCTTGCTGAATCCACGGTCGAAAAGCCCGCCAATGACGGCCAACCAATCGAAGAGGAAAAACCGCAGGATGTTCCCGGATCGCCAATCGTCATTGTGCCTGGTCCTGGCGGCTTGTTAATTACTTCCGAAGATAAAAAAGCTCTCGACGAATTCGAAAAATTAATCAGCATGTTGGCAAATCAACGTTTCACCGGCGGTCGCGAATACACCGTGTTTTACTTGAAGTTCGCTAAAGCACAAACCGTTTCCGATACACTCAAACAGATCTTGGCCGGTGGTACAAGCAGTGGAGGCGGCGGCGATTTTGTAGGCGATTTTGCTAGCTCGATGCTTGGTGATCTCGGCGGCGGTATTATCGGCAGCATGTTTGGTGGCGGTGGGGGAGACTCTGGCGAAATAACTTCTGTGCGTGGCAGCGGCGGACCGGTGGAAATCATCCCTGATCTTCGGCTCAACGCTCTAGTGGTCAACGCCAGTCCTGCCGATCTTGATACGATCGAGCAGTTGCTTAAAGTGCTGGATCAACAAAATAGTCCAGAAAATATTGCCGTGACCGCGGCCCCACGATTAATTCCCGTCTACAACACCAGTGCTGAAACGGTTGCCCAAGTCGTGCAACAAGTTTATCAAGAACGGCTAGCCTCTGCTGCTAACCAACGGCAGGTTTCGCCTCAAGAGTTTTTGCAAGCGCTGCGCGGTGGCCGCCGCGGTGGTCGTGGAAATAATCAACAGCAACAAGAGCAAGATCAACTACCGAAAATGTCGATTGGCGTGGATTCACGCAACAATTCGCTGGTCGTTGCAGCTTCCGATCCGTTGTTTAATGAAGTGAAATTGCTCGTAGAGCAATTGGATCAACCTTCAGATTCTTCGCGTGAGACAACACGAGTGGTCACGCTCAAACGCACCAATCCCGACTCAGTGAAATCGGCGCTGGTTTCTCTCTTAGGCGATCAAGCTCAAACCAGTTCTAGCACTAGCTCACAAAGTCGTAACCGATCCCAAGAAAGCTCAACAAATAACCGAGGCGGCGGAATGCAACAGCAATTTCCCATGTTCACGCCCGGTGGAGGATTGGGAGGATTCGGCCGTGGCGGTTTTGGAGGCGGTAATTTTGGAGGAGGCGGTTTCGGGCGAGGTGGATTTGGTGGAGGTGATTTTGGCGGAGGTCGTGGCGGACGTGGGGGCGGAGGCGGCCGCGGCGGGCGATAAAAATCCCCAGTTTCATCGTCATTGGCCTGAACACCGATCGCCTTGTCTCGCTGCTCTTGTCCGAATAGACTGGCCACGGAGGCTTTTTCGTGGCGAGAATTGTTTTGGCGATGTCCGGCGGGGTAGATAGTAGTGTCGCAGCCGGATTGCTGCGCCGTGAAGGTCACGAAGTGATTGGCGTTTTCATGCGCCACGGCATTACAGAACCGGTTGCTTGCAAGGCCGGCTCTCTAGAAGCATTAAATTCCGCAGGTAGTGCGCCATCCACCGTAACGCTGCCGATTGTACAGCGTGCGGATCACAAACAAGGCTGCTGTACGGCCTCCGATGCCGAAGATGCTCGCCGAACCGCACAGCGGTTTGATATTCCGTTCTATGCGCTCGATTTAACCGAAGATTTTGGCCGCATCATCGACTATTTCGTCGACGAATACACCGCCGCACGTACGCCAAATCCTTGCGTCATGTGCAATAACTGGCTGAAGTTCGGCAAGTTGTTTGACTACGCTGACAGTGTAGGAGCAGAGTTTGTTGCGACAGGACATTATGCGAGGCTGGAGGTCAGAACGGACGTGGAGGCGCCCTCGTTGGTGCGGGGCCTCGATACCAATAAGGATCAGTCCTACGTACTCTTTGGCGTGGCGAGAAAATTCCTTTCGCGAATGATGCTGCCGATTGGCAACTATCGTAAACCACAAATTCGAGACTTGGCTCGAGAGCTTGGATTAAGAGTGGCTGAAAAAAAAGATAGCCAGGAAATTTGTTTTGTCACGAGCGGTCATCATTCAGAGTTTGTGCGGCGGCGACGTTCAGGATTTGATGTTCCGGACAACTCAGGTGAAATTGTCCTAACCGACGGCACCGTGGTTGGTGAGCACGATGGCATCGAAGCTTTTACGATCGGCCAACGCAAAGGCCTCGGAATTGCTATGGGTGAGCCCTACTATGTCACTCGCATCGATGCTCAAACGCAGCGGGTTATTATTGGGAAGCACGAAGAATTGGCTCGCGGCGAACTCGTGTTTGATCGCGCCAATTGGCTTGTCGATCCGCCTACAGCGGCAGTGCACTGTGAAGTGCAAATCCGCTACAACAGCATTGCTTCCCCTGCCCTTTTGACGCCTCTTGATGCCAATCGTTTTCACGTGCGATTCGACTCTCCACGTCACGGTGTGGCGCCTGGCCAAGCGGCGGTTTGCTATGACGGCAACCGCGTATTGGGCGGCGGTTGGATTGAATAGTCGTTTGCCCTCGCTTTAAAAAAAGCCCAGAGGATTTCCTCTGGGCTTAACGTAGATTTTCTTCCGGGTAACAAGCATAAACAAAAAGACTTATTTCTGGCGAGTCGACACCACTTCCATCATTTTTGTTTCTTTGCCATCTTGAGTTTGGTAGGACTCCATAACCGTTTTGTCATTCGATTCGATGCGCACTACCTCGCGCACTTTAATGTTGCATTCTCGCAATGGGCAATAACATTCGCCTTCGAAGCTAAATGACTTGGTAGATGGATCGTAGGTTCCCATGGTGGTTGCAATATTGGTGCCCATGTTGCTGATCCAACCGTAGTTGTACTTTTTCTTGGCTTTGTCATAGCCAATAACTCCGCAGCCTTCAAAGTCTGTCCCGCTGAATCCTTGGCCTGTGTATTTTTCTTCGATGAAGCGGCCTCCGAGTATCCACTTGCGCTCACAAGTGCCGTCAAATTCTATCGGCGCGCCCGGAATCATCTCGCATTTCATTTTGTAGGACCACTTGCCGACCAGTGCCTCGAGCCGCTTGTGCTCCGCGCCGGGAGTGCCAACTTCGGCCATTTTCTGCATCATTTCCGCAAAATCGACATTTGGCTTTTCAGAAGATGAAGTCGACTCTGCCGACCATGCCGGCACAGCCAGCACAAGTGCGACTAGCGCGAGTAAACTTTGAGCAATAGTACTTCGAGTCATCGTAAAGTCTCCTGTGGAATGAAACATAGAATTCGCCGCTTCCGTCGTAGAAGTATGGCAAGTGGTCTGCATCCAAGAATTGTTTGCCCAGCAACGAATAATTTAAACTTTGTAGAAATGCAGGTCCAGAGATGAAGCAAAATCGCTGGTGTACAATGGACGAATGGCTCATCGTTGCCTAACTTGGTTCTAACCTTTCTTTGCGTTTGGCCGTCAATTAATATCTTGCATACTTCATGAACCCCTTGCGTACATTTATCGCTGTCGAAATTTCGCCTGAAGTACGATTGGCGGCATATCGGCTCATTGAGCGGCTGCGAGTCAGTCAAGCAAAAGTGAAGTGGATTGAAACCGAGAACCTGCACTTCACGCTGAAGTTTCTTGGCGACGTTGCGGCTGAGGAAATCAATAATGTTTGTCGCGCGGTCGAAGAAGCTGTGAAGCCGTTCATGCCCTTTGAATTAGTTACTCAAGGATGTGGAGCATTTCCTTCAACGGCGCGGCCTCGCACCGTTTGGTTAGGCGTAGAAGAAGGTGGCGAACCCATGGAACTGCTCGTGCAGGCCATTGAACGTTCGTTGGAAAACCTAGGATTCGCGCGCGAACATCGTCGCTTTACGCCTCATTTGACGCTTGGCCGAGTCCGAGAAGGGCCAGCCGCTGGCTTAAAGCAATTGACCGATTTACTTGCCAAATATCACGATTTTGATGCTGGCACCATGATGGTGAATAGCGTTGCCGTTTTTTCAAGCACGCTTGGCCGCGGTGGAGCAAAGTACGAGGCATTAGCCCGGATTGATCTCCAGGGATAATTGTAGGGAGAAATTAAAATACTCCCTTTCTCTTATGCTTCCACTCTTTTTCTTCTGCTACCGCCACGTGGTGTTACGATTAGAATTTTCAGCATTTAAAACTTCGGCCACGTAGCGATTCGGATTTTTCGAAAACGCATCTCGTGTGGCGGTATTCGAGAACAAATACATGCGGTTCTGATACTGAACGCCGAACTGACGTTGGCCATCGACGGTGCGGCCTTGATCGATGGCTGCGACTACGTCTTGTCCCGAGACGGCTGGGCTATAGCGATCGGGGCTTGCCAAGAATTGCTTTTGCTCCATCGGCCCTGCGAACAAGTATGTGCGGCCGCGATGCACAACGCCCCAGCGACGGTCTCCAACTTGCCAACGTTTTTGTTCCGTCAGCGTGACAGGGCAAAACCCTTCAAGCCCAAGCGGTGCTGCTCCAGCAACCACTTGCGCCGGAGTTGTCGCTGCGGCGGGCAAACTAGCACTATTTGTAGGAGAGTCACCACGATTTGCGTTTTGTGGGTCCAAGTAGCCTGCGGTTCCCCAAGTTGGCGCAGAGTTCATTGTCGATGGCGTATTCGCAGCCGGCGGAGCTTGAACTGTAGCGGTGTTTACTGGCGCTGCAGGCGGAGTCACTACGGCGGGAAACGAAGGTGCAGGCACCGGTTGAGTACCAGTGCGTTTAAAGAACTCCGTATACCGATCATCGGAATACGCGGCGATGGCCGGTGGCTGTGGTTTTGACAAGGTCGTCGCCGGTGCAGTTGTCGCAACGTTATTGCCCAGCGAAGGCTGAGTTACAACGGCCGGAGGCGAGTTTTGAACAGATGTTCCACTCACGGGTGGCGTAGCTTGCGGAGAATTCGTATATCGGCCCGTTGGTGCTAATGCAGTACTAGGTGTAGTCGTTGGTACGGTAGTAGTTGTGACCGCAGGTTGCTGCGCCACGGTGCGAGCACCCCTTGCAGTTGCCACTGTCGACTCAAGCGAAGCTAGGTACGCATCCGCTGTCGGAGGGCAATGCATTCGACCTAGCACGACACTATTGGCATCGATCACCAAATCCATCGGAATGCGGTCGATCCCATACTGTTTGGCCGACAGCGGATAATCTTCTACGTTGACCTTAAAGGGTACAAACTTGGCATGAATCTGTTGCTGCACGGCAGGCTGAGAGTACACTTCTCTCTCCAGTGCTTGGCATGCTTGATCTGTAGGCAACGTGAAGTGAACCAGCACTAAGCGATTTGATTTCGCGGCGGCGCGCTTAGCATCTTCGAGCGTAGGTTGCCAATCTAAACCAGATGAGTTTGTTGCTTGCGCTGCTCCCCAGCGAGCACAAGTCACCACCAATAACAAAACGATCGGCACAAGCCAATTTTGGGCACGAACCATGATCACTCCCCCCTAACAATCTGAATCGCTGATCCTCTGCGGCTAGCACGGACAAAGTCTTGAACCTTGTGCGGCTAACGCACCCTTGTTCGGTTATCGGATATACGGGTTCTGCGGATCGTGAAAAAAATGCCTTAAAGCGAAGATTTACCACTTTTGCCGTCGACCTTAGCTGGCCCTTTCTATCAGCCGCATGAAAAAACTCCCTAAATTTCCAGGTCTTCCTTTACCAATCGCTTGACATCTGCCGAAGTATGGGTATGATTTACGCAGTTACGCGTTCTGCCTATTAACTAGGCGCAGTGGCCCGCACTTGTGATTCTCGCGGCCACTTCCTGTGTCTGAAACATGGCGCGGGACTTGCAGGCTTCTTGATCTGACCGCTGCTTTGCCGCCGTTTTTACAGGCTGTTTTGGAATGACCTCCGTGTTTGGGAGGCAAACGCCCTAAGATTGCGAAACCTATAGACCAATTGTTTTGGTCAAGGCTCGCGAAGCAGCACCCAGTCATTGGCAAACTTGGCATTTGGAAGAGGCCTAGCGCCTCAAAATTGCTCAGTAAGCTGCTGGCAGGCTCGGTGTAGTTCTGAGAAGCGCAATGCCACAGGCGTCTTTGTCGCTATATGGTGCCGCCCTGGGTTCTACCAAGAACAACCGGCGGTTTGCATCTTGCAACGAATGTATTTGCTTCAATTTTTGGGCGATCGGTTGATAAAGCCGAATAGCCGGTCTGATGTTTTTTCGATCACAAGTCTATTTTTACGCGCTAATGTAGCGCTTCTTTTGGTTTCTCTCAGGTGAGCTAATGGGAAAAAAGCGTAAAGGAGGAGGTGGCCGAGGTCGTGGCCGTGGGTACGGAGACGGCGGCGGCGGGGGTGGCTACGGGGGTGGTGGTTATGGTGGCGGTGGCTACGGCGGCGGACGCCGCGGAGGCATGAATGGCCGATCCGGTGGATATCACCGCCGATTTCGTTCCAATGATATGAGTCCCGCTCCTTTGCCTCCCGACGGCGAACCTTTGCCGGAAGGTGCCGACGCTGGCCCACTCGAAGCTGGCAGCGGCGTGTTGGAATTACATCCCAACGGCTATGGCTTTCTGCGTAGTTTGTCAAACAACCTGGCGCGTGAACGATCAGATCCGTTTGTTCCCGGCACGATGATCGAAAAGTTTCGTCTTCGTGAAGGTGTGTTGGTTAGCGGGATGGTGCAGCAAGGCCGACGTCAACAAGGCCCACGCTTGAAAGAGATCATGGATGTCGACGGCATGAAGCCGGAAGAC
>CAZIGP010000017.1:0-15818 GCA_964538425.1 uncultured Pirellulales bacterium
CGCTGTTGACAGTCAAAATAACAATAAAAATTAAGACCATCAGCTTTTAAAAAGCGCAGTTCATGCACCTAACACCGAAGCCAATGCCTTCAAAGACTTTAAGAGGGCGAGTCACATTGCGTAAGTAATTGTAGGGTAATGATTTACGGAAATTTCGGTCATCGAAAACCCTGCCCAAAGGCCTTTTTGACTCTTCCAAGCCCCCCGGGGGGCATACCAAAAAATGCAAAAATGCGAAAAAAGCGGGCTTTGCAGCCCTCGTTTTTCTTGACTCTACATTCCCGGACCGTAGAGTGAAATGAAGGAAGCATTTGCGCGGCTACGCCACTTGACGGCCGGCTTCGCAAGTGTTCTCGCCTACCTCGATCGCTTTTCTGTTCGGATGCGTGAACCGGGCAAAAACGTTGCTATGACGCGACGCTAGAGTGAATCGTGGCGGGCGTGCGAAACCATGAAGGACGTGTCTATGTTGGTCCTATCCCGCAAGAAGAACGAAAGTATTGTCATCAACAATGACATTACGATCGTCGTCGTAGAAATTCGGGGGGATAAGGTTCGCCTCGGCGTGGAAGCGCCGAAGGAAGTGCCAGTTCACCGCCGCGAAGTGTACGATGCCATCCGCCGCAATGACGCGGCCGCAACAAACGCTCGTAACCCATCCGACAGCGGCGCCGAATCTTCAACCAGCAATGCTGGTGGCTAGTAGTTCGCTGCCGACTGAATCAAAATTAAATCATTCCCACCGCATGCCTCGCGCAGCCGGTGGGATTTTTTTTGCGCCCAGGTCATGAATTAACCACAGAGTCACGGAGGCACAGAGAGAAAGCGGCTCAGAGAGAAAGCATTACTAAAGAATCCGGCGGCGAATCCCATCTTTTAAGATGGCTTCATGAAAGTTCATTAAAAGTCCGATTCGAATGCCGCTTAATTTTAAATAAGTCAATAACTGCGCTTCGTGGATGGGAATAATTGTATCAACGGCTTTCACTTCAACAATTACAGCTTCATCAACCACAACATCCAGTCGATAGGAACAATCGATTTTGATGCCTTTATAAAGAACTGCCAAGGGCCGCTGACGTTCAAATCGAATCCCCTGCAAAGAAAGTTCATGACAAAGACATTCTTCGTATGCCGATTCCAATAACCCAGGTCCTAAGCATCGGTGGACCTCAATACCTGCCCCGATAATTTTACTGGTCAATTCTTCGTGCAGCATGATAAATCTCTATAAATTGCTCCTCTGTGCCTCCGTGACTCTGTGGTGAATTAAATCCCGATGCCCTGCGCCAACTCCATCTGCGCTTTATGCAATCGCGAGTAAGCTCCGTTTTGTTCAAGCAGCTCTGCGTGCTTGCCAATTTCCACAATCCGGCCACGCTCCAGCACAACTAGCCGATTGGCCTTCCGCAGCGTGCTTAAGCGATGTGCAATGGCGATTGTGGTGCGACCTTGAATAAGATTATCTAGCGCAATCTGGATCTCTCGTTCGGTTTCGGTATCCACTGCCGAAGTCGCTTCGTCGAGAATTAAAATCCGCGGGTCGATCAGCAGCGCCCGAGCGATCGAAATTCGTTGCCGTTCGCCGCCAGAAAGTGATTGGCCACGTTCGCCGACGAGCGAATCGTAACCGTCCGGCAGCGCCAGAATAAAATCGTGGGCACGCGCGGCTCGTGCGGCGGCCACAATTTCTTGCCGCGTGGCATCGGGCCGGCCGTACGCAATATTCTCGGCAATCGTGCCGAAGAATAAAAACGGATCTTGCAGCACAATGCCGATATGTTTGCGATACTCTGCCAGTGGATACGAACGGATATCGACGCCATCGACCAAGATCGCTCCATCCGCCACATCGAAAAAACGGCAGATTAAATTGATGAGCGTACTTTTGCCCGCGCCGCTAGGTCCCACCAGGCCGACCATTTCGCCTGGCTCGATTTTCAAATTCAAACCGTGCAGCACTTCCCGCGTGCCATATTTGAACCGCACATCGTGCAATTCGATGCGGCCTTGCAAATTCTGAGGATGCACGGGCTTGGCAGGTTCTGGAACGCTGGGAGTGCGATCCAAAATTTCAAACAGGCGTTGGGCGCTCGCCGCCGCACGTTGGGCGTTGTACACAATGCGGATCATCGTTTCCAACCGCATGTAGAACTGACCGATCAGGAGCACAAACGCGGTCAAATCTCCTACGGTCAATTGATTGCGGAAAATCAGCCACGCACCAAATCCCCAGATACATAGCAGGCCAATCTGCGTCAAAAACTTCACCATCGGGCCGAAGAACGACCATACCAAATTCAACCGGTCGTTGATCGAAAGCAAATGCCGATTGGCTCGTTCGAAACGTTCTACCTCGCGCCGCTCCTGGGCAAATGCCTTCACCACGCGAATGCCGGGAATGGTATCGGCCAGCACGCTGTTAAGCTGCCCCCAGGCCACACTCGATTGTGTGAAGCCATGCCGTAAACGTGTGCGAGCACGATATAACAGCCACACAATGACAGGGAAAGTTACCAGTGTGCATAGCGCAAGCATTGGATTGATTGAAATCAGCAAAGCTGCGGTCAGTAAAAAATTCAGAATGTCGTCGACGAAATCGACCACATTCACCGATAGAAAAACGCAAATGCGCTCCGTATCCGTGCTGATGCGCGACATCAAGTCGCCCGTGCGTTTGCCACCAAAAAATTCGAGCGATAACTTTTGCAAATGAGCGTAGGTGCGGCTACGCAAATCTCCGGTAATGCGTTCACTCAGCCGCGAAGTCACATATAGCCGTGCCCAATTCAGCAGCCATGAAGCCGTTGCAGCGGCAAAGAAAAGCCCGAGTAAAAGGTAAGCCAGCGAAGCGGATACGGCCTGGCCTTGCGATCGCGGCACCAAAACCTTGTCGGTAAGCGGCTTCGTAAGATACGGCGGCACCAGCGACATGGCACTGGCCGTTAGTGCTAAAGCGACGCACAACAACACCAGCCATTTTCTTGGAGCGGCAAATTTAAATAGTCGGACCAGCGCGGAGACCGGCGCCGGCGGCGGTGCGGGGGCACACGAAGGACATATTCCATCGTCGCTGGTGACAATTTCGCCACAACTAGGACAAATCGTGGGCGACGAGGTTGTCTCAGCAACGTCCGTCGCTCGAGTTCGCTGCTTATTCCACCGGACTTCAAACCGTCGTGCATCGCCACTCTTGGCAGCCGTGTAACGCCAGTAAGCTAGCCGTTGTTGATCATCGAGCAGTTCCAGCGTTCCAACGCCGCCGCGATCATGGACCGTAAGTCGAAGATCGGCAAGCAGTGGCCAGCTTTGCCAGCCGCCCGGTTGGTTGCCGCCATGCCCCTGTCCTATTACTCCGTCGGGGCTCGAAGCTAGTACCCGGCGATCGGTCAGCAGAATTGTCCCCTCGACATAATTTAACTTGGTATCGAGATCGGGCTCAAAGGAGGCAATAACTCGCTCCCCTTCGCCCAAGGCGATTTTAGCGTTCAGCCCATTTTGCAGCCCGTTGGGCAGTTGATTCGAGGGATCGGCAGGGGAATTCAAAGACTGACCTCCAACCAGGGACCAAATTCGAGCCATTTGGCCCGCAGTTTGCTTAATTACTCTAACAGGCCAAGGCACCCAATTTTAATCAAATTGCCGCTTTAGGCTGAATGGCAGTTGAGGGTAGCAGCATTCAAGGGGTTCATACTCCGAAAAATCCCTAAAATTGGCATTCTTGACTAGCAAGCCAGGGCTATTAGCATATCATGGGCCAAAGGCGCAACCGGGAAGGTTTAGGTAAAATAGAAAGATGTGTTAAATCAAGGATCCTTATAACCCGATTCTCGTGACGATTTCGACCTTGCTTCGCCACTAATAAGCTAGACCCTGCCATGCGAAGCGCTGCGTCTTTGACGGCAGAGCGCCGCCAAATTGCGACACCTTACCAAAACCATCACAGACGAAAGTCTTGAAATTTGATCCCTAATGAAATTGTAAAGATGTTCTGAAAGGTTTTCCTGTTCGTCCCGCAAAGTTTAACACGGGCGAGCAATTTCCATGTTAAACGTACAATCTGATAGGCATCAATCTCGTGAATCCTTCCCATCTCCTTCGATCGGAACGATTCTTGCGATTGATCCGGCACAGATGGGACGCCGATACCATTACGAATACGACAACCTACCTGTGCTTCACCGCGTAGAATCAGAGCCGCTCCAAAGGTCGCCGGGGCTTCAAGCGGTTCTCTCCAAAAACTCCCCAGCTTTTCGGCGACAGAGATAGTGGCAAATCCATGGAAATTCGGAAGGTTTTAACGCTGCGAGGTCCTAACATCTGGGCAAACTTTCCCGTCCTTGAGGCCTGGGTAGATCTGGGCACACTCAAGGACTCTAGCTCGGATGAACTTCCCGGCTTCAATGATCGATTGAAATCCTGGCTCCCGACGCTCATCGAACATCGATGCAGTGTGGGCGAGCGTGGCGGCTTTTTTGAAAGACTACGCCGCGGCACTTATTTAGCGCACATTTGGGAGCATGTTGTTCTCGAATTGCAAGCGCTCGCTGGCGCCGATTGCGGCTTCGGACGCACTCGCGAAACCGAAACGGAAGAAGGCGTCTATAAAGTTGCCATCGAATACGATGATGAATCGCTGTGCCTCGCTGCAATGGATGTTGGTCGCGAGTTGTGCTTGGCGGCAGTTTACGACAAACCGTTTGATCTGCCCAAAGCCATCGCAGAGCTACGATCGATCTACCAAAATGCCCGCTTGGGACCAAGCACGCAAGGCATTGTCGATGCAGCGATTGCTCGCGGAATTCCTGCGCGACGGTTGAATAATGAAAGCCTAGTGCAGCTTGGCTGGGGTTCCAAACAGCGCCGCATCATGGCGGCCGAGACCGATCAAACTTCGGCGGTCGCAGAAACGATTGCACAAGACAAAGATCTTACACGTTCGCTACTTTCCAGCGTTCATGTGCCAGTGCCGGAAGGCCGGCCTGTGACGAGTGCTGAAGATGCTTGGGAAGCTGCTCAGGAAATCGGTGTGCCGGTCGTCGTGAAACCTCGCTATGGCGCCAAGGGCTGTGGCGTGGCGACCAACCTGCAAACTCGCGAGCAAGTGATGGAGGCCTACGCAGCAGCACGTGCTGAGCGGCCCAACGTTATTGTCGAGAAGCATATTCTCGGCGACGATTACCGATTGCTCGTGATCGGCGGCAAGTTCATCGCAGCCGCTCGCCGAGAGCCGGCGCGTGTCGTCGGCGATGGCACTCACACGATTCGTCAATTGGTGGATGAAGTGAACAAAGATCCTCGCCGAGGCGAAGATCACGCCACCAGCCTGAGCAAAATTCCGCTCGACGAAATTTCTCGCCAAGTGTTGGCTGAGCAAGGATTCGCGGTCGATTCGATTCCCCCCGCGGGCCAAACCGTGCTCATCCGCCGCAACGCGAACCTCAGCACCGGTGGTACAGCGACCGACGTGACTGACCGAGTTCATCCAGAAGTGGCCGCTCGCGCGATCGAAGCGGCCCGCATGGTGGGGCTCGACATTGCCGGTGTCGATGTGGTTTGCCAAGATCTATCGCGCCCGCTGGAAGAGCAAAGCGGCGTGATTGTCGAAGTGAATGCCGCACCGGGCTTGCGGATGCACTCCGAGCCTTCGACAGGGCAACCTCGCCCTGTGGGACAAGCCATTGTTGCCACCATGTTTCCGGAAGGTCAAAACGGCCGCATTCCCGTTGTCTCGGTCACGGGCGTGAATGGCAAAACGACTACCACGCGGTTCATCGCTCACCTCGTTCGTCAAACAGGCCGCAAGGTTGGCATGACCTGCACCGAAGGCGTGTTTCTCGACGACCGTCGTCTTGAAACCGGCGATTGCAGTGGGCCGAACAGCGCTAAAAAATTGCTGGCCAATCCGTATGTCGAAGCCGCAGTGCTGGAAACGGCTCGCGGTGGCATCCTGCGGAACGGTCTGGCCTTCGATCGCTGCGACGTAGCCGTCGTCACCAACATCGGCGAAGGCGATCATCTCGGAATGAACGACATCGAAACGCTCGAAAAGCTGGCCCGCGTCAAGCGAGTTCCAGTGGAAGCGGTTTCTAAAGAAGGCGCTGCGGTGCTCAACGCCGCTGATCCTTATGTCGCTGAAATGGCCACGCGTTGCAAAGGGAATGTCATCTTCTTTGCCCGTGATCCCGATCATGCGGTGATCTTGAAGCATCGCGCTGCCGGCGGCCGCGCCGTCACGGTACGCGAAGGTACGATCATGCTGGTCGAAGGCGATTGCGAAATTCCACTCATTCCTGTGAACCGCGTTCCGCTAACTCATGAAGGCCGAATCGGTTTCCAGGTTGAAAACACGCTGGCTGCGGTTGGCGCCGCTTGGAGTTTAGGCATCACTCGCGAAATCATTCGCGGTGGGCTCGAAACCTTCAGCGCCGGCATCGACCATGTGCCAGGACGGTTTAATCTGCTGGAAGTCAACAATGCCGCAGTCGTCGTCGACTACGGCCATAACACTTCGTCGCTGGCAGCCATGTTCGAAGCGATGGAAAACTTCCCGCATAAAGAGCGCACCGCGGTGTACACCGTGGCGGGCGATCGCCGCGACATCGACATGATTCGCCAAGGCGAACTGCTCGGCCATGCGTTCGATCGAGTAATTCTGTACGAAGACCATTACGTCCGTGGCCGACAGCCTGGCGAAATTATGGGTTTGTTGCGAGCAGGCTTGGCCAAAGGTCGTCGTGTGCAAAGCGTTGAAGAAGTTTACGGCGCCGTGAAAGCGATCGACTTGGCTTTGGCGACACTTCGTGCGGGTGAATTGCTGCTGCTGCAAGCCGATACGGTGGATGAAACCGTGGCTTATGTTCGCGAGTACATCAGCACGCACCACTCAGCCCGACAGGTGAGTCTTCAGCAAGCAATCGCCACAGCCCAACCGCGAGCCGCCGGCTCAGTAATGGAAGTCGTGTTGACCAACGGCTACGCAAACGGCCATACCAATGGTCATGCGAACGGTGTGCACGTAAATGGCGTTCATGTGAACGGCAACGGTCACGTCAAGCCGGATGCAAAAACAATCGAAGAACCTGCAGAAGCAGCCGTTGCCGTGGCATTGGCTGATTAAGCAAATGTTCTGACGAAAAGAATAAGTAAAACCCCGGTCACCAGGCCGGGGTTTTTTGTTCTGCCCTGCAATTTCTACAAACGTTTATGCTAGATTTACGGATCGCCAGTCAGCATTTGTTTAGCGATGCCTGTGTTTTATGAACTCAAACGGCCACGTCATGACCGACTTTCAACTCCTGCGAGATTCGTTCGGCCGCCTGGTGCTAGTTGAAGCCGATGGAACTCGCCACGTCGGCGTTGAACCGGTTCGCGCGTTTCCGATGAGCGACCCACAGCACGGCCTCTCGCTAGTCAGCGCCGAAGGGCGCGAATTGGTTTGGATCGACGACCTGTCTCAGCTTTCCGCGGCAATTCGAAGTGTGCTCGACGAAGAATTGTCGGCCCGAGCATTCGCCCCCCAAATTCATCGCATACTGCATATTTCGCTGGCCGTTGATCCTTGCGAATGGGAAGTCGAAACCGACCGCGGCCGAACCAAGTTCGTGCTCAAAAGCGAAGAAGATGTGCGCCGCCTCGACGCCAAACGAGCATTAGTGATCGACGCCCACGGCACCCGCTACATGATTGCTGACGTCGAATCGCTCGACCGCCACAGCCGCCGAATTTTAGAGCGGTATTTATAAAGCAGGTAAGCAGCAGGCAGTAGGCAGAAAAAGAATTCGTGCGGCTGCCTCCTCTCACGAAACAACTCAGCGGACGTTAAGCATTCGCTCTAGTGCCACTAAAGCGTGATGAGCCGTATCTGGATCCACCTCGATCACGTTCACTGGCGTACCAGCGGCAAGGTTTTCCAGGCTCCAGCAGAGATGGGCCAAATCGATGCGATACATCGTAGCGCACATGCAAACCACCGGCGATAAGAAATGAATCTCTTGCTCCGGGTGTTCGTGCTTCAAGCGATTCACTAAATGCAACTCGGTGCCGATCGCCCATTTGGTTCCAGCCGGGGCTTCTTGAACCGTTTTGATGATCTTACTAGTGCTTCCTTGCACGTCGCTCTTGTCGACCACTTCCATAGCACATTCGGGATGCACCAGCACTTTGATGCCTGGATACTTTGCGCGAAATGCATCGACGTGCTCCGTGCGAAACATCGCATGAACGCTGCAATGCCCTTGCCAGAGCAGCACCTTGGAATTTCGCAATGCCTCCTCGTTGTTTCCGCCAAATTCACCACCATGCGGATTCCACACGCTCATCTGCGAAAGCGGAATGCCCATCGCTTTGGCTGTATTGCGGCCCAGATGTTGATCGGGAAAAAACAGTACACGGCTCGTGCGATCAAACGCCCATTTCAGCACCGCGGCCGCATTGCTCGAAGTGCAAACAATTCCGCCATGCCGTCCGCAAAATGCTTTCAAGCTGGCGGCCGAGTTGATGTAAGTAACCGGCGTGATGTCGCTCGTGTCGATTATTTCGCCAAGTTCCTCCCAGCAACTTTCCACTTGATCGATCGCCGCCATGTCAGCCATCGAACAACCGGCTGCCATGTCGGGCAAAACAACCGTTACCCGCTCGCCGTTTCGTTCGGCCAATTTGTCCGGCCGATTGGCAACGATGTCGGCCGTCTCGGCCATGAAGTGCACGCCGCAAAAAGCGATGTATCGGCAATCCAAACTTTCAGCCGCCATCTTGCTAAGCTGGTAGCTGTCCCCCTGCAGGTCGGACAGCGCGATTACTTCGTCCTGTTGATAATGGTGCCCTAAAATCAATAGCTTCGGACCCATTTCAGACCGCACGGCATTGATTCGCTGCGTCAGTTCGTCGTTCGACAAACTGCGATAAGGTTTGAATTCAAAGCTCGGCGAGCCGGAACGTGTTCGAGGTAAAGCAGCAGGCATTTGTTAAAAAAGTTTGTAAAACCAAGCTCGGTTTAATATTGAATTATATCTGCATAAAACGCCGTTGGCACCGGCCGCTTTCGATTTGCCGCCTAGCGATCTTGCCATTTGAGGCTAAAATATAGGGCCGTCTTTTCGCCGGTTTATTCCTTTTTTTGCGATCCCTTCATGCTATATCTCAACATTTGGCTTACCGTTAAAGACCCAGCTCACGTCGAAGAAGTTCGCGGCTTGCTCGTTCAACAAGCCACCATGTCTCGAGAAGAGCCGGGTTGCAATCGATTCGAAGTCTACCAATCGAACAACGATCCCACCCGATTTTTGTTGCACGAACGGTGGGAATCGCAAGAAATGCTTGACGCGCACCGCACCGCCAAAGCATACACCACCGTTTACCAGCCAAAAGTGCTGCCGTTGGTTAACCGCGAGCCTCATCCATCGACGCTGGTTTCGGGTTAACAAATCACTTCCGAGCCGCATCGAATCAACTTAGCTTTGCAAAAAGCTTGTCGCCAATCGCACGAACTCTTCCGATTTTTCGTAAGGCAGCATGTGCCCGCAGCGGTCGAGAATTTCCAATCGCGCGCCAGCAATGTGCTTGGCATAATGCTGACCGTGCGCCAGCGGAATAAGTTTATCTTCACGACCCCAAATCAATAGCGTCGCGCATCGAACGCGGTGTAAATGCGCGGGCAATTTGGGATTATGCAAGTAAGGGCTCCAGCCCACGCGCGCCGTCGCTTCCCGTGCTCGCAGAAATTGAAGAATTCGCATGTCATCGAGCGAAAGCGGCATGGCTTCGGCGGCAACCGGGCTGTCTGGATCGAAAAAAAGCAGCTTGCGAAGTTTATCAAGATTGTCGATGAAAAGTTCCGCCATCGGCGCGCCTGGAACATGCAACCCGGCAGCATTAACCATCACCAACTTGCCGACAAGCTCCGGCCGCAAAACGGCCAGTTCCACGCCAATCCAACCTCCAAGCGAAAATCCGACAACCGGCACATGCCGCAAATCGAACTGCTCAAACAGATCGACATAGTGCCACACCAAATCTTGCATGTCGTCGATTTTGTCGAGCCCTTCAGATAGCGCGAAACCAGGATGTGCCGGCGCAATCACCGAAAAGTGTTCCGCAAGGCCGTTGTGAAACGCCGTCCAATCCATCTCGCCGCCGGCACTATGCAAGTAAACCAGCGGCGGACCTTTACCCCCGCGCATCACCTGAATTTTCTTCCCGGCGACAGTCACAAAATCGGTTTGATTGGCAATTTGAGTCATATGCTTGTTAACCACAGATCTCCGTCATCTGTGTTTATCTGCGTTCATCTGTGTTCTTTAGGCATTCATCGGCCGCTTCGATTCTCCGTGCCTCTGTGGTGCCTTTTACTACTTCGCAGCCGGCTCTAGTTCCTTCCGCAAAGCCGGCATAACCTCGGTCGCAAACATCGTCATATTTTTCTTGGTCAAATCGGCAGGCAGGCTGCCAAGCTGAAATAGTCCCAGCAAATTGCCCACGCCCAGTTTTTGAATGTGTTCCTTCAACCGATCGCGTACCGTTGCCGGACTGCCCACAATGGCATAAGCACCGTCTTCAACCTGTTTACGCGTCGTGATGGTGCTAAGAAATTTCCCCATCGCTTTATTGATCGCCGCGATCGATTGGGCACTCGTATAGCCCGGCGGCAACACCGTTAAACCGCGCAGCAAATTGTGGGCGAAGTACCACAGATGCTTCTCGTACTCGGCCCAAGCCTTCTCGTCGCTCTCGGCGACATAAATCGGTAGCAGCCAGCCAAGCTGTTCAGGGTCGGAAGTATATCCACTTTTTTGCGCCGCCGCGCGGAACATATCAAAGTTCCGCTGGAAGAAATCGATATGAAAATAGGGAATGCCCATGTAACCAAATCGACGAGCGGCAACCATTTCGATCGTTTCTTTACTGCCGGCGCCAGGAATCCATACCGTGGGATGCGGTTTTTGCAGCGGCCGCGGCCACGGGTTCACATATTTCAATTTCCAATGCTTGCCGTAATGTTCGAACGGCCCCGGCTCGGTCCAAGCTTTCAGCACCAAGTCCATCGCTTCGGCATACATGCTGCGAGCGAACGTCGGATTGATCGTAAAGCTGTAATACTCCGGCCCACCGCCGACAACCAACCCAGCAATCAGCCGCCCGCCGCTGATCACGTCGATCATCGCAAACTCTTCGGCCACACGTGTCGGTGGGTTGTATAGCGGCAGCGCGTTGCCAATGACGGCAATTTTGACGCGCTTCGTTTGCCGCGCAAGAATCGCCCCCATCAAGTTCGGGCTCGGCATCGTGCCGTAAGCATTCTGATGATGCTCGTTCACGCAAACGCCGTCGAAACCAAGCTCATCGGCCAGCACCAACTCATCGAGATAACGGTTGTAAAGCTCGTTACCATGTTTGGGTTCGTAAATGCTATTAGGTAGCCACGTCCATGCCGATTCATACTTCGTCGAAAAATCGGCCGGCAGCCGATCCCAGGGCATGAGATGAAAAGCAAAGAACTGCATGAATAATAGCGACCAGTGCGGCAATGAAAGTGACAGAATTCGTTAGTTTCGCAGAAGCGATTTGTTGGTTCAATCCCCTGCAAATTAGCCTTTCTGCTAGATGGACTCGTAGATCGTAGCAGTTCCTGTAGAATTGTTACTTTCCGGTCCGTCGGCATTAACCTACATGCAATGTCTACAACGCTCCCACCACCGCCAAAGCCTGCTCTCAAGAAAAAGCTCAAGCTCAATACCTATCCATTTTATTCGCCGCGATTTTGGCACGGTATGTGTCTGGGCGATTGGCTGCGGCTGCTGGCGATGGGGCGGTTTCGCATTCATCCGCTGCGCATCTGCATGGCGCTAATCATTACCGGCTGTGCGGCAGGAAATTCCGTCGTGGCGCTGCTCCAGCGATTGATCTACGGCCGCAAAATCGCTGCGACCGAAATCACCCAGCCGCCGATCTTCATCATCGGCCATTGGCGCAGCGGCACGACTTATTTGCACGAACTAATGGTCTGCGACAAGCGGTTTTCTTATCCCACTTATTACGAATGCTACGAGCCGAACCATTTCCTAGTGACCGGTTGGTTCGCGCCAACATTGCTTTGGCCGCTGCTGCCGCGCAAACGTCCGATGGACAACATGGAAACCGGCTGGCATCGGCCGCAAGAAGACGAATTCGCCCTTTGCGCCATGGGCTCACCGACGCCCTATTTCCGCATGGCATTTCCGAACGACCCGCCGCTATATAACGAATTTCTGGACATGGACGGCTGCGCTCCAGAAGATTTATCGCGCTGGCGGCAAGATATGAAGCGATTTGTGCAATCGCTCACGATGAAGAAGCAAAAGCAACTGATTATGAAATCGCCGCCGCACACCGGCCGCATCGAAGAACTCGCAAAACTTTTTCCTGACGCGAAATTTATCCATATCGCTCGCAATCCCTACACCATTTTCCCCAGCACAAAGCGACTGTGGGTTTCGCTCGATTGGGCCCAAGGCCTGCAGCATCCGCACCATCGCGACTTAGACGAATACGTTCTCTCGGCCTTCGAACGCATGTACCGCGGCTTTGAAAAGCAGCGATCGAAAATCTCCCCCAGTCAGCTTTACGAACTCAAATACGAAGACCTGATTCGTGACCCCGTCGGCGAAGTGCGCAAAATCTACGAGCAACTGAATCTTGGCGATTTCGAACAAATGCGCCCCGCGATGGAAGCCCACGTCGGTGGCCAAAAAGATTACAAAACCAACCGCCACGAACTAGAACCCGAACTAAAAGCCGAAATCCGCCGCCGCTGGGCAAAATATTTTGAGCGGTATGGGTACGAGTAAGTTCTAAAACGTCATTCTCGGAAAATTCCAGCACGTGCAAGGTCGATCTCCGGAAACTCGACTTTACGATAAACTTCAGCCAGCGGAAGCTGGCATTCGATGCTCGAAAGTTGAATTGTTGTGTCGAGACCGCTAGCGTCGGTTAAGGCCCAACTGCCGTCCGATTGCTTTGTGTAAAGATCAACGTGCGGATGATCTTGTTCGACAAGAAGATATTGCTTGAGTGAGTTAAGTCTTCGGTAATGCTCAAATTTTTTGCCGCGGTCATAGCTTGCAGTGGAATCCGAAAGCACTTCGACCAACACCGTGGGATTCAAAACAGTGTCTTTTTGATGATCGTCGAATTGTGGTTGATCACAAACGACACTTGCATCTGGATAAGTATAGAGAATTGTTTGGGGAATCTTAATACGCAAGTCGCTTGAATGAGAAGTACAACGGCGATCTCTAAGTGCATTACCTAATTCGCGAAGAATATTTGCCACAATCAAAGTGTGGGCAAAAGTAGCCCCAGCCATCGCAAAGATTTCGCCTTGGTAATACTCACTCTTGTAGGAAGCTTTGCGCTCCAACTCCAAATACTCTTCCGGGGTGTATCGTTTTGTTGGTGCTGTTGACATCGCAATTAATCTTTAAAAGCTGGTTACCACAATTCTACTGCTTATATAAAGCAATCAGCAACTAGATTTTCGCTACTCGCCCCCTTCTTCCTCCAGCCCGTATTCTTTCAGCTTCTTGTGCAGCGTATTGCGATTGATGCCCAGCTTCGTCGCCGCTTTCGTTTGCACACTGTCGCACGAAGTCATCACCTGCGCAATCAACTCGCGCTCAACGCGATTAACAATCTTCGTATAAAGACTGTCTTCGTTGGGCCCCGCCGTGCTTAAGCCCTGCTGCACCAATTCGTAAGTTAGCGTTTCCAAATCGGCGCCACGAATGCGCGAACTGCGTGGTTGCCGTTCGCCCAGCACCGCCGGCGGCAATAAGTCGCACGTCAATTCGTCACTGGTGGCCATCACCACAGCCCGCTCAATCACATTTTGTAATTCACGCACATTCCCAGGCCAGTGATATTCTTGCAGTGCTTCGAGCGCCTTCTTCTCGATATGCACGACATACCGCTCGTTGTCTTCGTTGTAAATATTCAAAAAATGCCCAACCAATTCGGCGACATCTTCACGTCGTTGCCTTAGCGGAGGTAGATGGATCGGCACCACATTCAAGCGGTAGTACAAGTCTTCGCGAAATTCGTCTTTGTCGATCAATTCCGGTAAGTCGCGATTGCTGGCCGCAATAACGCGCACATCGACACGAATCGTCTGCGTGTCCCCTACCCTTTCGAACTCTCGCTCTTGCAGCACGCGCAACAGTTTCACTTGCAACTTCGGCGTGGTCGAATTGATTTCGTCCAGAAAGATCGTGCCGGTGTGAGCTGCTTCAAATCGCCCGGTCCGGTTAGCAATCGCCCCCGTGAATGAACCTCGCACGTGGCCGAAAAGTTCGCTCTCGAGCAAGCTTTCCGTCAACGCTCCGCAGTTCACTCGCACAAACGGCCCGGTGCCTCGCAGGCTTAATTGATGCACGGCCTTGGCGATCAACTCCTTGCCCGTGCCGGTTTCTCCGACCAATAGCACCGAGGCGTTCGACCGCGCAACTTGTCGCGTCAGGCGATACACTTCTTGCATCGCAGGGCCAGAGCCGATGATACCTTTAATCGGCGGCGCAGGTTGTGGATCAGCAGGAGGCATGAAAAATGAGGAATGAAAAATGACGAATAATGAACGACGTAGTTATTTCTTTTCTTCTGCCTTCAGCTTTTTGCCTTCTGCCTGCAATTTGCTGGGAAACTCAAGGGCATCCAAAATGAGCGCCAACAACTGCTGGCTTTCTGCGTCTTCAATTTCGCTGGCATTGTAACGATCGTACTGTTGTTGAATTTCAATGCTCGTCAGTTGCACGCCATACTTGCGCACGCTACGGCTAAAAGCCGCCGCCGCCGCTTGTCGCATCGCCAGCGGTTGCGTTGCCAAATTAGCCAAATCGACAAGCGTCTTTTGTGCTGTATGAGTGCCAATCAAAGCCAATAGCTCGGCTGCGCCCGCACTATGCGGCGGCGAATATAAACTGTGCCGGAAAGCGGCTTCATGCCGGCGAATATCGAATTCTCGCGGCGAGGCTTCGTTTAACTGCTTCAACCACGCTAATGCCGCAGCCGCTTGTTGCTGTCGTTGTTCCGCAGGAACGATATTTCCAGCAGTCCGTTCCACCAGACGATCCACATGCAGCTTCATCGCCTGCGGCGTTATCGGTCGTTCGATGGCAACGCTCAAGGAGTCGCCAATCGCCAAAGTTTTCAGCCGCTGTTCATCGCCTTCTTCAGCTAATAAAAGGAGCGGCAGCTTAGCCGTCCGAGGGCTGCGCCGTAATTCTTGAATCAACACGGCCAGCGGCGGATGATCGAGCCGGCTGCTTAATAAGGCAAGTTCATAATCCCCCGACGCTAGCGCTTGCAAATACGTGTTGCGGCCGTTGGTGACCGTATCGACTTCATAACCCAGCGCGCCAAGCATCGATGCCAATTCGCCTCCAACGGCTTCATTCGGAAACGCTACGAGCGCTCGCCTTTGTCCCGGTGAACCGGCAAACCACGCCAGTGCATTGACCAAATCGCTCAAACCGGCAAAGCCCGATTGCGGCTGCCATTTCATCATCGCTTCGGCGGCGGTGAAACGCACTTGGCGATCGCCGTGTGAAACCGCCGTCACAATCGGCCGTAGCTTGGCGCTACGGGCTTGCAAAAATGCCGCATCACCCGCATCTCCTAAAACCTGTGCCGCCGCTTTCGCTGCAGGCAGTTGGCCCGCCGCCAGCGCCGAGGCCAATGCATCTTCTACCGCATCCGCTCCAAACTTTTTCGATTCTTCCGCAAGGCTCCCTTCTCCGGTTGGCAGCGGATTGTTAAAGCCGGCTCGATAGGCTGCCGCTTGCAAATGG
>CAZIGP010000018.1:0-15599 GCA_964538425.1 uncultured Pirellulales bacterium
CTTCCGAATAGCTTCCGAATAGCTTCCGAATAGCTTCCGAATAGCTTCCGAATAGCTTCCGAATAGTTTCCGGATAGTTTCCGGATAGCTTCCGGTTTGCTTCCGGAGTGGCGTCACACGGTCTAGGTGCTCTGGGGACAAATGGGAAAATGGGTTTACTGTTCCTTGGGGGCAGGCTACTTATGTTGCAGAGTTGGTTATTCTCCGGAGTGCGTTGCACTCTGGTTATTTTACACACAACGAAAAAAAGCCCACGAGCCGGCATATTTCGGCGGGGGCTTCGATCGGATACCGCTTTGTTGCGGCTCTCACGAATACGGATTTAGCTTGTCGTCATTTAGTATACTAATGTTCTAGTAGATGTCAAGGGATTTTTGGAAAAGCAGGCGGCAGGTAGTAGGGATTCACCAAATTGATATTCAGTAAGAATTCTCGCGAATTCCACTACGACTTTATGGCTGCGTCAAGTTCATTGCCAATTTGCCAGAGCAGCTTATCTAAATTTTGGCCGGTAACGGCGCTAATGGCTAAAACTTCTCGATTAATCTCAGCGGCCAATTGGTCGCGCACTTCGGCGGCTCCGGGGAGTTCGCTTTTGGTAACGGCGATGATTTCCGGGCGTTTGCCTAAGTCGGCGGAATAGCGTTCTAACTCGCTACGGATGATGCGATAGTTTTCGAGCGGGTCAGAGCCGTCGACGGGGGATGGTTCGACCAAATGAACTAAAATACCGGCGCGTTCAATGTGGCGCAGGAATTCGTGGCCGAGTCCGACGCCGGCGTGAGCGCCTTCGATAAGTCCCGGTAGATCGGCCATAACGAACGATCGATCGGGCGTGAGTTCAACCAAACCTAAGTTTGGGTATTTTGTCGTAAACGGATAATCAGCAATTTGAGGCCGCGCACGAGAAAGCCTGGAAAGCAACGTACTCTTACCAGCGTTCGGCTTGCCGATGAGTCCGACATCGGCAATTACTTTTAGTTCGAGTTGCAAATTTCGCTGCTCGCCTTCGCCGCCAGGAGTACTTTCGCGGGGCGCGCGATTCGTTGACGTCTTGAACGCGGCATTCCCTTTGCCGCCTTTGCCGCCTTGAGCTGCAACAACTTGATCTCCGGGAGCAACTAAATCTTTTAATATCAAACCGTGATCCGCATCAATGACGACTGTTCCGGGAGGAACGAGGAGGACCAAGTCTTCGCTACTGCGTCCGTGACAATCGCTCGATCCACCGGCTTCGCCTGGCTGGGCTCTCCAATGCTTACGATGTGCCAAGGCTGAAAGGCTATCGACGCCGGCCTGAGCGCGAATAATGACGCTGCCGCCATTGCCGCCATTGCCGCCGTCAGGGCCACCAAGGGGTACATATTTTTCTCGGCGGAAGCTGACCATGCCGTTTCCGCCGTTTCCTGCCGCAATGTGAATTTCTACCCGATCGACAAACACGTCATTTCCACGCTATCGAAAGCGATTCCCGCAAGGTATAGTCGTTATTAGATTGTCCCGCCAGTTTGCTATTCCTCCAACTCTACCCCACCTAGCACGTTCTCACCATGGCCCAATCTCGTTTCGTTTTATTACTTGCGGTGGCTTTAGGCCTGATTAGCCTGCGAACGTTGTTTTCGGCAACAACGACCTCGCCAAAATTCGATGGGGTACGCGACTTGCAAAATGCGGCCATCGGCAAAAAACGAGCTGATTGGGGCTACTGGGGATCTTCATCCAGAGAATTCATGGGTTGGACTTCCCATTCGAATCGCTTGATTCCCATTTACACCTTCGGCATGGATTTGAGTTCGGTCAAAGGCAAGAACAGTGTTTATCGAAACAAAGAGCGACTCGAACAACTGTACGGATACTTGCCCACCGACACACTGAATCCTGAGGCCGAATATTTCGATCAGACCGATGTTTATCGCTTGCAAAAATTAGCTGCCGAGTCTGGAAAAAAACGCATTATTTTATTTGTCTTTGACGGGACCGATTGGCAGACAACACAAGCGGCAGCCATCTATCGGAATGGCGCAGTGAAATATAATTCGGGGCGAGGCACTGGATTGCACTTGCAAGATTATCGCGGCACTACGACTGATTTTGGTTACTTTGTCACCAGCCCACAGAATGATGGCACCAAGGTCGATGTGAATTCTCAAACGATTACAAATCCGGGTGGTACAAAGCGTGGTGGATACGATTGGAAGCGAGCGGGCTCAACGCCGTGGGATACGCCACGCGATTCGTCTTATTTGATCGGCCAAAGCAAAGAGCAGCCACACACTTATACCGACTCGGCGGCATCCGCTACATCGATGACGAGCGGCATTAAAACCTACAATGACTCAATAAACGTCGATTTCGAAGGCAAGCCTGTCGAGACGATCGCTCGTCAATTGCAGCGACAAGATTATTCCATTGGTGTTGTTACCAGCGTGCCGATTAGTCATGCCACTCCGGCCGCTGCTTATGCCAACAACGTGCATCGCGATGATTACCAAGATTTGTCGCGTGATTTGCTGGGCTTGCGATCGGTCTCCCATAAGCAGGAACCGCTGCCGGGTGTTGACGTACTGATCGGTTGCGGATGGGGCGAAAAACTTCGCGAAGCAAAAGAGCAAGGCACGAATGTTGTGGAAGGAAATCGTTACTTGACTCAATTTGATCGCGACGAGCTCGACGCGAACCACGGCGGTCGGTACTTGGTGGCAGAACGCACAGCGGGCCAAAATGGCAAGCAGATATTAGCCGCTAAGGCCAAAGAAGCAATTGATCGCGGTTTGCGACTGTTTGGTTTTTTTGGTTACGCCAAAAATGCTCACCTACCCTTCTGCACGGCGGACCGGAATTTCGATCCTGTGGTCGGAGCTAAATACAAAGTCGATAAATATTCGCAGGAGGATATCTATGAGAACCCACGGCTAGCCAATATGGCCGTTGCTGCGCTGGATGTACTTTCGCAAAATCCGCACGGCTTTTGGTTAATGGTTGAAGCTGGCGACGTGGATTGGGGGAATCACGATGACAACATCGATTGCTCGATCGGGGCACTATTTGATGGCGATGATGCCGTGCGAGCCATCACTGATTGGATTGAAAAGAACGGCGGTTGGGATGATACGGTATTAATCGTTACCGCGGACCACGGGCATTACTTTCATTTGACCAAACCCGAGGTATTGGCCGAAGCGGGGAAGGGGAAAGAAAAATGAACGGGTGAAGGGGTGAGTTGTTTTTCAGTTCGACCACGCCCTTCGCACGCTCAGGGGCGTGCCACCCAGTTGTTGCAACACTGGCAGACTGCGCTTGCCAGTGGCACCCTACGCAGACTGCGCGAAATTGGGACAGAACCAGACGGTTTTGAAATAGCTTCTTAGCTAATCGCTTCGTGTTTTCAGTCCATCCCAACTTTCTTTGGTTCGTAAGCGTGGTCGCGTTTTCGCAGCACTTCAGCTTTGATGATGGTGTCTGGCGTCTCGCCGCTGGGCTTATCTGGATTTACGCGTTGTAATTTTGCCAGCACATCTATGCCGTCGACGACTCGACCGAAAACGGTGTGTCTACCGTCAAGAAAACCGGTGGGAACAAACGTCAAAAAAAACTGTGAACCGCCGGTGTTCGGGCCGGAATGAGCCATGCTGAGCGAACCACGAAAGTGCTTGCGATAATTTGGCTGGGTACATTCGCAAGCAATGGTATGTCCGGGACCGCCGGTGCCAATTTTGCCCGCGTTCAATGCTGCTTCTTTGCTGAGTGGATCTCCACCTTGTGCCATGAAACCAGGAAGCACTCGGTGAAACTGCACGCCATCGTAGGTTCCTTTTTGAACGAGGCTAATAAAATTCGCCGTCGTGTTGGGTGCTTCGTTTTCGAAGAGCTCGACAACGATATCGCCTTGGCTCGTGTGCAATTTAACGCGCGGCAAATCATCGGCTTTTTCTTCTGCAGCGCGAATTTTTTGTTCTTGTTCCCACAGAGGCCGATATTGTTCAATCGCGGCGAGCAATTGCTGAAGAGAAGGATCGGTGATTTCTTTATTTTCGGACGCGCTTTCGATGTATTTTTTGGCATCGTCCAACTGCATCGTGGTGAAAGCGGCGGAAGCTGCGATGCGATAGGCTTGCAGAATGTCTTTGGTCGGGTAGTTATGCTCGATTAAAAGTTTCGCGAGTCGCAAGGCTTCTTCATAGTTGTCGTTACGAATATGGGCCAGGGCCATGATAAATACTAAATCGGCCAAGCTCTTATTTTTGTCGTCGGCGAGGTATGCCTTTTCCGTGGCGGCCTGCAATTTGGGAGACAGCTTGTCAGCTTCTTTAATGAGTTGATCGACTTCAGACTTCACCGCCATTCGTGCATCAGGAGATACCGCGGCGACTTTGGTCTGAACTTCGGCAATGTTGCCTAGCAGGGATTTCCATTGGCGATAGACTTGTTCAAATTCTTCGTTCTTAATCGGTGGAGCTTTGTCTTCTGCCAAAGTGGCCGAGACACAGCACAACATCAAAAATGGGACCGAGATCAGCGTTCGATACTTTTTCATAGAATTTTCTTGAATCGGCGTGGTGCGACAATTTGATAGTAATAATGTAACATACGCAAAAACTAGCTTCCATGAACGGTCGCATGCCGACAGGGCCTTTCACTTTTTCAAACTGCACAAAAGGTGGCATACCCTGAGTCCACAAAGGGCGTGATCCAACTTCAATCCACGCCCTTCCTTACGTCAGGGCGTGCCACCCAAATCAAATTCTCTAAATTGAAAAGTAAAAAGCCCTGCGCATGACGAAAAAAAAGCAAAAATCAGAAATTGACGAAGGACCGAGCACGCCCGAATCCTCGCCCCGAATTATCGGCGGTTCGATGCGTGGCAGAAAGCTGAATTATTCAGGTGATCTGCGCACTCGGCCTATGAAAGACCGCGTACGGGAAGCGGTTTTTAATTTGCTAGGGCCTGCAATCAAAGGCAAGCATGCGATCGATTTATTCGCCGGCACTGGCGCGTTAGGGCTGGAGGCTATTAGCCGTGGCGCTGTGGGAGCTACGTTTGCCGAACGGCATTTTCCGACGGCGGCGATGATCAAGTCGACTGCAACCGAATTGGGTGTTGAGAATCTTTGCGAGATTTTACCGGCCAATGTTTTGCTGTGGTCGAAGCGATTGCCCGCTTTGCCTACCCTACCTTGGATTGTATTCTGCTCGCCGCCCTATGATTTTTATGTGGAACAGACGGAAGCGACTCTGGAATTAGTGCGCACCCTGATGGAACACGCTCTTTCGGAAAGCCAATTTTGCGTGGAAGCTGATGAGCGGTTTGATTTTAACCTACTGCCACACTCTACAGAGTGGGATGTACGACGGTATCCGCCAGCAATCGTGGGCGTTTGGAGCAAGCCGTAAATTTCGAGTTTTAATGATAGCGCGCTGAAGAATTGCAATTTCGGTTAGCGAATCATTAACCAGCCAATGCCGACGAAGACCAATCCCACCAAAAATTCCACCATCGGATAGCGGGGCGAAATTTTTACGCCACAATCACGGCAGCGGCCGCGTAACCATAGCCATCCAAAAACTGGTACATTGTGGTACCAGCGAATGGGATGGTTGCACGCCGGGCAGTGAGAGCTGGGCCAAGCAAGGCTCATGCCACGCGGCAGTCGATAGATAACGACATTCAAAAAGCTGCCGAAGATCGTGCCAAGCACAAAGAAGAACGTTAATAAGACAGCGGTCGGCATAGATAAGTTATCTGGGCAATTGCAAGTTTCTAAACCATCGCATGCAGGGGTCCGCCGCGGGCAAACAACGCATCGACGCGCTTGGAGACTTCGGGATCGGTTTCCAAAGGTGGCGCATGGTGCGGTTTAATCCGGGCGTCGATGACTAAGCTTCCTCGGCAACCCCAATGTTTATTTTCGACAAAAGCATCGATGCCGTCGATATCGGCCGCTGGGTTGCTTCGTGTAAAAGTAACCCAAAGGAAATTGTGGAGCGATTGGCTGGCAAAGTCGCTATCGTCGACGATCACTGTCAGCGGAAATCGATTGATAGGATGAGCAATCGGTAATTCTTCGCAGAAGCGTCGAATCGTACCAGGGCTGCCCGCGGTTGGATTACACTTCGGTCCTTGAATAGCTAGTACGCCTGGCAGGCAAAGTCGTGGGTTACTGAAACCTTCGGGTAGCGATAATTCACTCGGAAGCTTGGCCGGTAACTCGCGGCGAGGTCGCCCTGTGGCGGCAATCACCGCTTTAGAGCCCTCGTTAAGCCGGCCGCTGGAATAGTCGAGCGTGTCGATGGTCGTGCAGGTCTGGAAATGCAAATCTCGCTGCCAATCGACTCGCGCTAATAGGTGCATCAAAAATTGTTCGACGTGGTGAATGTCGAGCGCCGGATCATCGGCTTTGTTGACAATGAAGAGATATTTTGCGAGTGACAGTTGGCCTTGGCCAAGGATTGCATTAGCTTGGGTCAGCAATTCTTGCGGACGATTCGTATCGGCATAGGGAGTGTATCGTTCGCTGCCGATCGCCAAGAGCAGCGGATGAACTCCTGCGGCATCGACGGCATGAACGGCGCGCACGCCATGAATGACCGTGGGAATGATTGGTCCGGTTAGTTCGTGAATCAACTGGCCAAATATGGTGTCTTCTTGTGGCGGTCGGCCAACGACGGTGAACGGCCAAATCGCGCCCGTGCGATGGTACACTCGCTCGACTTTTAACACTGGAAAATCGTGAGCGAGGCTGTAATAGCCCAAATGGTCGCCAAATGGCCCCTCGGGGAGCGTGCGATGGGGGTCGACGGTGCCCGTAATGCAAAAGTCGGCCTGGGCATAAATTGGGAGTTCACCCGGGCGGTGGATGAGAGGAACGCGATGTCGCGCGAGCGCTCCGGCAAAGGACAATTCACTCATTCCTTCGGGCAATGGCATTACGGCAGCGATGGTCATTGCCGGTGCGCCGCCGACAAAAATATTCACTCGTAGTGGCTCCTTGCGCTGTGCCGCGGTGGTGTGATGGATGCCAATGCCACGATGAATTTGATAATGCAAGCCTACTTCTTCATTCGTCCGATACTGTCCGCCGGAAAGCTGCACTCGATACATGCCCAAGTTGGAATGCCGCCAGCCAGTCTGTTTAGGATCTTCGGTATAGACAAGAGGCAAGGTGATGAATGCCCCACCATCTTGTGGCCAGCACTTCAATTGCGGCAGACGATCGATCGTAGTTTGATTTTCTAGAACGGGGCCATTACTTACCGTGCGAGGGAGCATGGTCCAGGCGGTGCGAGCTGCGCTGAACCATCGCGATGGTTTGGTAAGGAGAGAACTTGGTTCAATCTTTGCCTCGATCAATTGCCGTACCGAGTCGAGCGAATCTCGAAAGAGGTAGCGAGCCCGGTCGATTGTGCCGAAAAGGTTGCTGACCATCGGAAACTGGCAACCTTTGACACGTGTGAAAAGTAGAGCCGGCCCACCCGCTTGATTAACCCGCCGGTGAATTTCTGCAGCTTCGAGATGGGCATCGACTTCCGTCTCGATGCGCACCAATTGCCGCGTAGCGGCAAGATCGTCGATGCATTCACGGAGTGTACGGTGAGGCATCGAGAGGGCTCGGGGTTTAGGGTTCAGAAGTTCTGCTGTAAGTAGTATGAAATCATAGGTTGCAAGCAGGGGATGATGAAAGCCCGGCGTAGTGGGAGTTTCTGGCGGGGCTAATGTTATTGGATGTGATTGGTTACAATTCGTGGGCGAAATTCGAATTTATTTTTACCGCAAGCTTTCCACATAAAATGAACGTTTCTATTTGCAAATCGCCGCTTGATCAAACTGCAGCCGATGCCATTGTTGTTGGCCTTTTTGTGGATGAAAAACTTGCTGGTGCAGCCGCGGATGCAGATCGTGCAACCGACGGTTTACTTACCAAACTTATCGAGCGGGAAGAGATTACAGGCAACAAATTTGAACTGACGACGCTGCTCGCTCCGCCGGGCATTGCTGCTGAGCAATTGCTAGTTTTGGGTTTAGGAGAGCGGAAAAAGTTTAATGCGGGAGTGGCTTATCGGACTTCGGCCGCAGCAGCTAAGCATTTGGCCGGGAAAGCGCGAGCGAAAGTTGCATATTTTTTAGGCGACATCTCGGCCGAGCAAACTCAAAGTGCCATTGCTGGAGCACTGGTTGGATGCCAGGGGCAAGATATTTATCGCGCCAAAAAAAAGCAGCATCCCTTTGGTGAATTGCTGTGGGCGACCAGTGACGGGTTAGCGGGCCGTGACGAAGCAACGATCGGGCGAGGACAAATTCTTGGCGAAAGCATGAACCTTACTCGTCGGCTGGTCAATGAACCGCCGCAAGAAATTTATCCTGAAACATTTGCCGCGCGGGCTGATGAGGTGGCGAAACAATGTGGATTGGAATGCGAAATTTGGGATCAAGGACGATTGGAAAAAGAACGCTGCGGCTCGTTGTTGGCCGTCGCGCGCGGGTCGGATCGACCGCCGCGGCTCGTCATTTTGCGTTATAAGGGTGGCAAGGCTGGCGCACCAACGTTGGCTTTGGTTGGCAAAGGCGTGACCTTTGATTCGGGCGGCTTGTCGCTTAAGCCTAGCGATTCAATGCTCACGATGAAATGTGACATGGCGGGTGCCGCTACCGTGCTGGGGGCAATGTACGCCATTGCTAAATTAAAATTGCCGATCAATGTCGTCGCGCTGATGGGCCTTGTTGAAAATATGACGGGCCCGGCGGCCTACAAACTGGGCGATGTATTAACTGCTCGTAACGGCCGTACCATCGAAGTTCACAACACCGACGCGGAAGGCCGATTGGTACTGGCCGACGTGTTATGCGTAACCGTGGATTATCGATCTTGCCACGCTCACAGGGGCATGCGTCGTTGCATTAGGAACGGAAACGGTTGGGGTGATGACAAATGATCAACCGTGGTGCGATGTGGTGCTGGAATCGGCACGCCAGTGCGGCGAACCGGCTTGGCAACTGCCGATGTTTCCCGATGTTTACGATGACATCATTAAAAGTGAGGTGGCCGACATCAAGAATGTCGGGGATGGCCGCTGGGGCGGGGCCATCGCTGCGGCGAAATTCCTCGAACAATTCGTCGATGGCAAGCCGTGGACGCATCTCGACATTGCAGGCCCGGCATTTCTGGATAAGCCCAAGCCCTGGCTCGACGGGGGCGCTAGCGGCTGTATGGTCCGCACCCTGGTAGAGATCGCCGAGCGCTGGCCAGCTTAAAATCCGTTTATTTGTACATCGCTGATTAAATCAGCGCTCCCGTAGCGTCCAGCTTAACGTACAATTTGTTACACATGACAGCGGCAACTGCCGAAAAAGGCTCGGCGCGGTTGCTAGAACTGGCCGAGCGTTTGGATTCGCAGCAAGGCTACGCCGAGGTGGTCGCCAGCTTGAGGGCAGGTCACGGGGCGGCTCTGGGCGGAGTCTGGGGATCAAGCTGCGCGCTGGTGGCAGCCAATCTGGTGAGCCATGCACCTGCGATGCTTGTGGTGGTTTGCCCACACTCGGCCGAGGTGGACGATTTCTGCGATGATTTGTCGCTCTTTACTTCGACGATCGCAGAAAAGTTTCCTGCTTGGGAAATTGCACCTGGCGAGCGCGATGTTCAGGATGAAGCCCATGGCGACCGACTGCGATTGTTGAAGTTGCTTTCGGAATCTGCTTCGCGTTCAGCACCTCGACTTGTTGTCACCAGCATTCAATCTCTCCTCCAGCCTGTGCTGCCGCGCGAGCTACTCGCAGAACAAACCAAGCGGTTAAAGGTTGGGGAGGATGTCGACCCCGCTGGGCTGTTGCGCTGGCTTGCTGAAAACGGCTTTCAAAATACAAGCGCGGTGGAGCTGCCCGGGGAGTTTTCGCCGCGCGGGGGGATCATCGATGTTTTTGCTACCGATTGGTTCAATCCTGTGCGGATCGAATTTTTTGGCGACACGATCGAATCGATTCGGCAGTTCGAAGTCAGCTCGCAGCGTAGTTTGGATTCGCTGAAGGAGATCGATATTACGGCGCTGCCTAGTAGTCAGGGTTCAGGGTTCGGGGTTCAGGAGGCAGGCAGCGAGCAAAAGGCCGACGGCCGACGGCCGACGGCATCTACCGCTGCGACAAGTGATAATGCTCATTTTTCAAGCTACTTACCTCCGCAAACTTGGTTTTTGCTGATCGAACCCCATGAGATGCAAGAGGAAGCGCGGCATTATCGGCAGCGGCTGGATCAGCCACAGTTGGTGCATGAAATCGACGACGCGCTAGCCGGTATTTATCGCTTTCCCTCTGTCACTGCCGCAGGAGTTGCAAGTGGCTCGATGGAAGCCGAGTGCCAGTTGCGGATTGAAAGTATCGAACGATTTAGCGGTGACATTGCCAGGGTGCGCGATGAATTGGATACGGTAGGCGTGGGTCATCACGTTAATATTGTTTGCCCTACTGAGGCCGAAGTTGAACGCTTGCGCGAAGTGCTAGGCTCTACGCAACTTGCCACCAGCGGGAAATTGCATTTTCCGATTGGTCGATTGCAATCTGGTTTTCGCTTGGTGAGCGAACGGGTGGTGTTGGTTTCGAGCGGCGAGCTGTTTCATCGCAGCGATTTAAGCCGGCCAACACGCCGACGTTTGGGGCGCGTGATCGATAGTTTCCTCGAGCTGCGCGAAGGAGATTATGTTGTTCATCTCGCGCACGGAATCGGTCGCTATCGCGGTTTGAAACTGCTCGAAAAAAACGGCGCGGTGGAAGAGCACCTGGAAGTCGAATTCAATGGCGGTACGCGAATTTTTGTGCCGGCCTCGAACATCGATCTGGTACAAAAATATATCGGCGGCAAAAAAGCACGTCCGACACTTGCAAATATCGGTGGCAAAACGTGGATTCGGCAAAAAGAGGCTGCCGAGCAAGCGGTGGTCGATCTGGCAGCCGACATGCTGCGCGTCCATGCCATGCGGGCCACGCGGCCTGGCATTGAGTTTCCACAAGATTCGGAATGGCAGCGCGAATTTGATGCCGCATTTCCTTACCAAGAAACACCCGATCAATTAGCGGCCATCGCTGCGATCAAGCGCGACATGCGCCAGCCTCGGCCGATGGACCGATTGCTTTGCGGCGATGTGGGATTCGGCAAAACAGAAATGTCGATTCGCGCGGCGTTCAAGGCAGTGGATGCCGGCCACCAGGTGGCGGTGCTGGTGCCGACGACGATTTTGGCGGAGCAGCATCGGCGCACATTCACGGCTCGAATGGCGGAATTTCCTTTTCGGATTGATGTGCTCAGCCGTTTTTGCACCGCAAAACAACAACAAGAAACCATTGAAGGATTGGTGAATGGCTCGGTCGATATTGTTATCGGCACGCATCGATTGGCCAGTGCCGATGTGAATTTCCACAATTTGGGTCTGGTGGTGATTGATGAGGAGCAGCGATTTGGCGTGGAGGTGAAGGAGCGGCTGAAGGCACTGCGCGCCGCGGTCGATGTGCTGACGATGACGGCCACGCCGATTCCGCGCACATTACATATGTCGCTCCTTGGTCTGCGCGATATTTCTAATCTTGAAACGCCGCCTGAAGACCGGATGGCAGTTGAAACTCGCGTGACACGATTCGATGAAGAACTTATTCGGCACGGCATTTTGCGCGAGCTAAACCGCAACGGACAGGCATTTTTTGTCCACAATCGCGTGAACGACATTCATCTTTTGGCCACGAAACTGCAACGCATCGTGCCGGAGGCCCGCATTCGCATTGGTCATGGACAAATGCCGGAGACTGAACTGGAAGATGTGATGTACGATTTTGTCAATCACAAGTTCGATATTTTGCTGGCAACGACGATTGTTGAGAGCGGCCTCGATATTCCGAATGCAAACACTATTTTCATCGACGAGGCCGATAAATACGGCCTTGCAGATTTGCATCAACTTCGTGGCCGCGTGGGGCGATATAAGCATCGGGCCTACTGCTACTTGTTGGTTGACCCACACAAATATCTTTCGAGTAATTCCGCCAAGCGATTGCGGGCCATCGAAGAATTCAGTGATATGGGGGCGGGGTTTGCCATCGCCATGCGCGATTTGGAAATTCGAGGCGCCGGCAATATTCTAGGCACGCAGCAAAGCGGACACATTGCGACGGTTGGTTATGAACTTTACTGCGAACTGCTTGAACAGGCGGTACGAAAACTCAAACAATTGCCCGCAAAGGATAGCATTGAAGTGCGGCTTGATTTGCCCGGCGAAGCATTGTTGCCGCGGAGTTATGTGCCGGATATGCGCATGAAGATCGATCTTTATCGTCGCTTGTCGCGTGTCAGTACGGTCGATGATTTACGTGATCTTAAAGCCGAGATGGTGGATCGCTTTGGTCCTTTGCCGCCGCAGGTGGAACGCATGGCCAAGTTTGCCGATCTGCGAATCGCCGCCGCTGGGTGGCATATTGAATCGATCGGTCGTGAGGAAGGAGATTTCGTCGTTTTTCAGTTTGCTCAAACGGCAAAAATCAATGAATTGCACCGGCTGAATCGCGGCAAAATCCGCATTGTTGAAGGCCGCAGCGCCTATCTGCCGATCGATAAACGCTCTTCGGATCCCGATGTTCTGCTAGCACTGGTAGAATCGGTGTTGCGGCCAAAGTGAGTTTGACGCTACACTCCCGCCCCGCCGGCTGTAGATTCGCAGTCGGTCTCATCATTGCTTTCGTTCCACGCACAAACTTATTCGACCACGATTCACGTGTCGCGCGCTGTCTATCCATTTGCGCTTTGTATGACATTGGGCCTGTTGGCCACCATGTGGTTGCGCCCTGGATTGGCCCAAGAATGGCTTGAGATGGCCAATCGAATTCGTGCGCAGTCTCCTGATCGATATGGCTCGCCAGGTGCGTCCAACAACAACTCGCCTTACGACCCATTAGCGCAAGTTCCTTATGACAGTGTAAGCCGGCCGCCGATGCAACCTGTACCTGTCACGCGACCCGTCAATTGGCCGGGAAGTTCGGTTGAATCGGGGGCAAATGTGGCTCAGCCAGCTGCTCCGCCTGTCAATTCGGCAACGGGCGTAAAAGTGTGGGACCCCTCAGGCCGATATGCAGGGCTGGCAAATACAGCACCACAAAGCGTGCCACAAAACGCGGTGCCATCGTCGCCAAGCCAATACCCACCTCAGCAGCCCGTTGCGACTCCGTCTCAAACCATGCCTGCCTCAACAGCACCTCAGCAACCTTGGTGGCAGCAACTTACGCCCAATCAGCAACCTGTTTCGTCTGTGGCGCCAGAAGCTGTTCCTGTTGTGAATCCTCCCGCCGCTGGCTCTGTGAATTACAACCCGGTTATTCAGCCGGTCAATGCTTCAGCGGTACCGCCTGCGGGAACCCAACTTGCTACAGTTCCAGATTTGGGCGCTCAAAACTTACAAGTGTTTCCGAGCCAGCCTAAAGAGCTTCCCGATGCGCAAGTGGCGGCAAAAATTGGTTCTGAAGCGGTGTTGATGGGTGATTTAAAAGCGATGGTTAGCGATGCACTGTTTCGAAACAAGATGCAAATACCTGCTGAACAGCGAGAAAAAGTGCAAGAACAATTCTGTCGAATGATGCTGAAGCAGATCATCGAAACCAAGCTCATTTACAACGATGCCTTGCACACAATTCCCAAAGAAGCGTTACCGAAGATCGAAGGGGATTTGAATGGCGAGTTCGATAAAGTTGTCCTGCCAAAATTACTGGAAAGCCACGAGGCCACAACCGTCCAAGAACTCGACCGCAAAATGCGAGAGCGGGGCAGTTCGCTGGAATTCATGCGACGCTGCAATTTCGAAAAGAACATGTCGCAAGGTTGGTTGCAGCAAAAAATCAAATTCAAAGAAGAAGTGCCACTTTCCGATGTATTGGGCTACTATAAATCACACATGGCAGACTACGAATTTCCGACAAAAGCCCGTTGGGAAGAGTTGATGGTGCCCTTTGTTAGTTTTCCTGATAAAGCCGCGGCGTGGGCTGCCATTGCTCAAATGGGAACTGCGGTGCAGCAAGGCCAACCGTTTGCCGAAGTGGCGAAAACCAGTTCGCAAGGCTTAACGGCCAGTGAAGGGGGACAGTGGGATTGGACCACAAAAGATAGTTTGGCCAGCAAACAAATCGACCAGGCAGTCTTTGGCTTGCCTGTTGGCACACTCAGTCAAATCATTGAAACCGAACGAGGTTTCCATATTGTGCGCGTGGCAGAACGGATCGAAGCCGGCCGTAAAAGTTTTATGGAAATGCAGCCAGAAATTAAAAAGCAATTAAAGCAAGAGCGGATACAAAAGCAGATCGACAACTATCTCAGTGACATCCGCCAGAAAACGCCCATTTGGACGATGTACGACGACCAACCCGGCGGGCTCGAAGGCGTGCAACAAGAACGCCGTTCGGTGTTTGAATAGCTACTGCAAACAGCTTTTGAGGCGACCAATAGTCGTCATTCACAATCGCCTGCGCTACTCTGGTGCCGGCAGTTCTGCCGCCCAGTAGATTCCACGAGTCAGTAGTTGCTGAAACCAAGGTTGCGAGAACTCATGGGCATCACCGAGCGAGGTGTAAAAAGTTCGCCCTCCACTCGAGTTGCGATAAGTCCACGCCACCGGTTCTTGTTCCATGCCATCAGCCACGCGGCCCATGAGCAGCAACGTAGCACCCGGTTGCAAAGGTGTCATTTTGTAAAGCCACGATGTGGTCTTAATCTTGTCGGCAGGGAATCCGCGTAATATGGGATGGTCGGCAGATTCTGCGTGCGCCCAAACAACTGTATTTTCCCCTTGCTTATTATCCGTGTTGTAATGACCTCGATAGTGTGCGCCGATCACCTCGGTATCGAACTGCGGCCAAGCATCGTGTCCTGCTTCGACTTTGCCATCGCGCTTTGCAAAGGCATGGCAAGCGGTGCGAATTGCAACAACAGGTTTTGCATCAGCGATAAATTTCCGAATAACATCCAATTGCTCTTTCGGCGGGGTGCGCCGCCAGATGCTCAATAAGGCAATGTCCGCATCATTCAAAATTTCAATATTTGGCAACTCCTCGCTATCAGCCTTGGGCCAGGTAATGATGGAGATTTTAAAGTCTTTTTCCAGATGCTTTCGGGCAAACTCGGGCAAAGTGCGATCGGTTGCATACTCTGGCTCGGCAATGACCATCACAAGATGTTTACGTGGATGGCTTGTTTCTGTGGGCTCTTTCCCGAAACCAGCTTCGACGACACAAGTAAGAATTAAAGCAACTGCGAAAAACGCATTCCTGCGAAAAAGAATTCTAAGGACAGTCAAAAACGATATTCGCTTCATCGATAGTTTTAAATTACCGCGGTAACTTCAAGAAAACAAAGCTTGCTTACAAACTGCATATTACCGCCATTGGCTTCGTGATGCTACTCGGCCAATACATCCAATTGCAGACGTAGATACTCTCCGAGGGACCAAGCCTGGAAGGGGCAGCCGCGTGGCGTGAACGGCGATTCGGCATCGACAATTTCGCTGATGTGACCAAGGCCTGCTGTTTGCATGTGTGCCTCGAAGGGTGGCAGAAACCGTTGGCGTGCTTCTGCTTTAACATTGGCCTT
>CAZIGP010000019.1:0-15511 GCA_964538425.1 uncultured Pirellulales bacterium
ATGGCAACAGCCCGGCCACTTGCCGTAGTTCGATCGAGAATGGGTTTACCAGCGTGATGATGGATGGCTCATTGAAGGACGACGGGAAGACACCGGCCGATTATGCCTACAACGTGATGGTTACGCGGGAGGTGGTCGAAATGGCGCACGCTCAAGGTGTTTCGGTTGAAGGGGAACTTGGCTGCTTGGGCTCGCTTGAATCGGGCCATGGCGAAAAAGAAGACGGCCACGGTGCGGAAGGTGTTTTGTCGCACGATCAATTGCTGACCGACCCGGAAGAAGCCGAGCGATTTGTCGCCGACACCGGCGTTGATGCTTTGGCGGTTGCCATTGGCACGAGTCATGGGGCGTACAAGTTCACCCGTAAACCTGACGGCGAAGTGCTGGCGATGAGCCGCATTGAAGAAATTCACCGCCGGTTGCCAAATTGCCATTTGGTGATGCACGGTTCCTCGAGCGTTCCGCAAGAATTGCAAGATGTAATCAACAAGTACGGCGGTAAGATGCCACAAACTTGGGGTGTGCCGGTCGAAGAAATTCAACGCGGCATCAAGCACGGTGTGCGGAAGATTAACGTCGATACCGACAACCGCATGGCAATTACGGGAGCCATTCGCAAAGTGCTCTGTGAAAATCCTGACAAGTTCGACCCTCGCGATTATTTGAAGCCTGCGCGAGAAGCCATGAAAAAAGTTTGCATCGACCGTATGGTGGCTTTCGGCCAAGCCGGCAATGCCAGCAAAATTCGGCCTATAACGCTCGAAAAAATGGCTGAACGATATGCCGTGATGGTCTAATTCAGCGGAAAACACAACTCTCTTTAGCTGCTTGTAGGATTTCGCTGCGCGGTTGCCGCTTTAATTGCCGATGCATAATTGAGGCGATGGCTAGATTGCGCGCCTGAGTCTTATCTGTTCTGCCTAATCATCCTGATTTGTGCTAGCACGGTTGTGATGTGATTCAAGAAGCAGCACAAGGTTTTTTTGAGCGATTGTGCAGCTTTAAGTCTCGTGAGACCCGTGGGACCTATATTTATTAACGCTTTGCATCCAAGGAGGGAGCGATGCGTCGTCCATTAATTCTTGTCGTGTTGTCTGCGCTGATTTACGGGGGCTACACGTTTGTCAAGAAATATGAAATTATCGGGCTAGATCATCTCTCATTCCGCCCACGAACGACATCTGCAACTGCACCAACTCCTACTCCTGGCTCGACCGGCGGTGAAGTAGCGGTTTCTCACGTGCCGGTGCGCACTTCGAACTCGATTCGCATTGCTTCGTTCAATATTCAGGTTTTTGGCGTCGACAAACTCGGTGAACCTAAGGTGATGGAAGTGTTGGCAGACACGGTGCGAAAGTTCGATGTCGTGGCGATTCAAGAAGTTCGTGCCGCCGGCAATGATATTCTGCCGCGATTTATCGATTTGATTAACTCGACAGGGCGGCACTACGATTACGTAATTGGCCCGCGACTTGGTCGCACGAGCAGCAAAGAGCAATACGCTTTTGTTTACGATGCGCAGACGATCGAAGTCGATCGTGGCACACTTTTCACAGTGGAAGACCGTGACGACTTATTGCATCGCGAGCCGTTTGTTGCATTGTTTCGTGTCCGCAGTGTGCCGCCGCACGAAGCATTCACCTTTACCCTCATGAACATTCACACGGATCCTGATGAGGTGAAGAAAGAAGTGAACGCATTGGCCTATGCTTATCAAGCTGTGCGTGGAGTGCGATACAATGGCTTTGCTGAAGACGACACTATTTTGCTTGGGGATTTGAACGCGGACGAAAAGAAATTTGGTTTGCTTCGCGACCTGCCCAATATGGGCTGGGTGATTTCAGGCATTCCAACCAACACGCGCGGCACGCATACGCTAGACAACATTTTGTTTAATCGAGCTGCTACGGTCGAGTTTACCGGCCGAGGGGGCGTGGTCGATCTGCTACGTGAATACAACTTGACTCAAGAACAAGTTTTGAAAATTTCTGACCATCTTCCCGTTTGGGCAGAGTTTAGCGTCTACGAGGGAGGCCAGGCTGGGCGAGTGGCGAGCCAACCTGCGGCAAATTCGGCCCGGTAGCGGCTTTGCGACCAAGTAAGGCTGTTCTGCGGCTTTTGCTAAGCCGCTATGGCCTAAGCAATTATCTATCTTTGTAGCCATGGCAGCTAAAACTTGCCGGTTTTTCCGTAGAAATCGGCGAATCTTTGCTCGCTGGCCATAATTTGTTTGGCACTCTATCGGTGACGCTCTTGCGAGTGCTGGCTACCAAATAGCAGGGTGAATCTTCCCCTGCCGGTCGTGCTCTGCGCGAGTCGCAGCCAAACCACGGCCGGCTTGAGGGTCTTTTAGACGGCGGTCATCGCCGTGATAATATGCAACTTTCCCTGCCAATTCCTCGAACCTTCCAAACGTTCGGCCGACCGCTTTACCATCGGTTCGTGCCGGCGAAACGTGATCCTGTGCTTTGGATGACCGGAACCTTCCTCGCCACTATCGCCAAACTGCTGAGCGGCGCTCGCGCTCGTTGGGTGGATTGCCAACCCGATACTTGCCAACGAGTGTACTTCGCCAATCACACCAGCCATCTTGACGCACTCGTGGTGTGGTCGTCGCTGCCGGTTGAATTGCGGAACATTACTCGCCCTGTTGCCGCAAAAGATTATTGGGAGCGCGGCGCCGTGCGAAAATATTTGGCAACCAAAGTCTTCGATGCATTATTAATTGATCGCAAGGAAATCAAAGCCCACAACAGCCCGATCGACACCATGATTCGTGAAATCGGTGATACCAAATCGCTGATTGTTTTTCCGGAAGGAGGCCGCAGTATTACCGGCGAAGTCGGCGATTTCAAAAGTGGCTTGTATTATCTGGGCAAGAAACGTCCTGACCTGGAATTGGTGCCGGTCTATATCGACAATATGAGCCGTATCCTTCCACGCGGCGAAGTGTTGCCAGTACCGCTGTTGAGCTGCATTACTTTCGGCCGGCCTATTTGGCTGGAAAAAGGAGAACCGAAAAACGATTTTCTGCGACGTGCCCGAGATGCCGTTGTGCGCCTGAAAGAAGTGTGACTATTTCCTCCAGTTGAACCGCAGAAATACGAAGATGCGGAGTAGAAAATTGTACCGAGAATAAACGAGCAACAATAATTTATTGCTCTGCTCATGTAAGACTGTTGTTTTTAGACACTTGATCTTTCCGTAGCACCCATTTACCTTTGTTGATCTCCCTACATTTCTGAAGCTTTGCAGTTATATTAATTCTCAAAAATCTGGCGATTCTCTCCCTCCGCTAAATTTGCATCCCCATGACCGAAGACTTGCGTACACTTTCACTGGTCTGCGGCGTGCTGGGGTTGTTGACCATTGCCACGATCGTGGGGCAATTTCTGAAGCGGCACCCTGATACGGGTTTGAATGCCGCCGCAGTGCGTACTTTCAATTTGCGAGTTCGTGCGTGGTGGACAATGTGCGCCATTTTGGCGACGGCGTTTTTTATTGGCAAAGGCCTGACGGTTTTGTTGTTCTTCTTCATTTCGTTTATTGCCTTGCGCGAGTTTATCACGATTACGCCGACGCGGCTGGGAGATCACCGTGCGTTGTTCTGGGCGTTTGTACTGTTTACGCCGCTTCAATATTTACTTGTGGGCTACAACAAATACGAGTTTTTTAACGTGCTAATTCCGGTTTATGCGTTTTTATTTGTGCCGACGCGAATTGCGCTGTCTGGAGATTTCAAACGCTATTTAGAGCGCGTCGCAAAGATTCAATCGGGCTTAATGATTTGCGTTTACTGTCTCAGCTTTGCTCCGGCGCTGCTTTATCTAGAAAATAAAGAACATCCGGGCGTGAATTATCCGTTATTGTTCTTTTTCATTTTCATGGTGCAAATGGGCGATGCACTGCAATATGTTTGGAGTAAACTTGTCGGCAAACATGTGATTGTGGCCACGATCAGTCCTAACCGCACTTGGGAAGGCTTTGCAGGTGGAGTCGCGAGCAACACGCTGTTAGGTGCAGCCTTGTGGTGGGCGATTCCTCCCTTCAAGCCTTGGCAAGCAGCCGGCATGGCACTGCTGGTCAGTATTATGGGCTTTGCAGGGGGCCTGACGATGTCGGCCATCAAACGTGACCGCGGCGTGAAAGATTACGGCACACTTGTAGAAGGCCACGGCGGGATTCTTGACCGCATCGATTCGATTTGTTTCGCTGCACCGGTGTTCTATCACATCACGCGGATGATGTTTTTGTAGGCGTGAGAAAAAACGGCTGGTTATCACGACTTCGGACTAACCTAGTGACCAACCCTTGCGATATTCGCGCCGGATGATTGGGTCGGCCTCGGGGGCATTGGTTGCCTTTAGTTGGTTGGCATTCCATTGCAACTTTTTGCCAAGGCGGAAAGCGACGTTGCCTAAGTGATTGGCTTCGGTAATGCGGCCAGCGTATTCGAAGTTGCAAGTGGTAGGCGCACCGGTCTTGCAGGCATGCGTCCATTCCACGTAGTGCCCTTTCGACGGCGGAATCGACTGCTCAGGGTATTTGAAATCTATGTATTGATCTTCAGGCAGCAAGATATGTCGCCCATAATCGGCAAGCAACATGCCTTTGTCGCCGACAAATAGCACGCCGTTGCCCCATTCGGGAACTTTGCGTTGCGATAATATTTCAGGTCGATATGTGCCTTGGTACCAATGCAACTTGACCGCTGGCATGTCGCCACGGGGACCGAATTCGTAGGTCGCTGTCATTGAGGCGGGGGCAATTTCTGGATGCGGCTTGGGACCACTGGCTTCGATGGTGAGTGGGAAATCCAAATTCAATGCCCAAAATGGCAAGTCGTTCCAATGTGAGCCAAGGTCGGACATGGTGCCGCCGCCGAAATCCCACCAGCGATACCACTTTGGTCCGGGTCCGTATACGCTGTGAAATGGCCGTTCCGATGCAGGGCCAAGCCATAAATCCCAATTGAAGTTTGTGGGAATTGGCATCGCATCGGTGGGGCGGTCTTGGACAGTCACTAGATCGCCGTGCTTTTCAGCTTCTTGCGGTGTGGCGTGCCAACCCCAAGCGCGATTGACCCAGACATGAGCCTCGCGCACCGGGCCGATCGCACCCGACTGAATAAGCTCTACCACACGGCGGAAATTGTCGCCTGCATGAATTTGGGTGCCGAGTTGCGTGGCCACTTTGGCCTTCGCTGCTGCTTCACGAATGACTCGCGCCTCCCAAATGCTGTGAGTCAGCGGCTTTTCGCAATACACATGCTTGCCAATTTGGAGCGCCGGCAACGTGGCAAAGGCATGGCAATGTTCTGGCGTGCTAATGACCACGGCATCGAACAGATTTGGCTGATCGTAAAGTTTTCGGAAGTCGTTGAACTTTTTCGCTTTGGGAAATTCTTGGCCGATTTTGTCAAGATTATTTTGATCAACATCGCAAAGAGCAACAATGTTCTCGCCGGTGTAGGTCACCTGTTTGGTCTTGGGGTCGACACTTTTGCCAGACACGCCCGCCAGATTGTCTGCACCACGCCCGCCGCAACCGATGATGGCGATGTTCAGCTTTTCGTTAGGACTTGCGGCTTGCAAAAATGTCGGTGCAGCGAGCGCGGTAGCGCCAGCGACAACCGATGTTTGTAAAAATTCTCGCCGTGAAAAATTTCTGTGATTGGAACGGTTACGCAGTGACAAGCGTATAACAGCCATGAAAGAAATTCCTCGAGGTGGGACGTAGTTGGAGGGAAAGGCTGCAAATCTAAAAATAGTTTACCGATGGCGTGGCATGATGTAAACAATCCGAGTCCTGTATTGAAAGCACATTTTCAGGCCGATTATTCCGGCTTAGAGTGCATGAGAATCAATAGCTCTCGGAAACATTTAGTTGCCGGCCGGTACCACGGGCGCTGTTTGCGCTTCGCTTGTTATACCTGGCGGCAGTTCCATAATTTGGATATTGCGAAAATGAATTTCCGCTCCTTCCGATTCTAAACAGAGGTATCCTTTTTTGATCGATGCCTTACTCAGACCGTTTACAAATTTTCCGTTCACCGATAATTTCACCACGCCATCGACACAAACGACGTCGTAAGTGTTCCACTGGCCTTTGCCTTTGCAGCGGTGTTCGATCGACTTGCTGCGAGTGCCGCGTGGATTGTCTGGCGTCGTTGTCAGCCCGTTCGCGCCAAACAACTCTCCTTGTACATAGGCGATGGGTTTGGGTGTGCCCTCAGGCGTCTTATTGATATTTACCCAGTCGAGTTCCAGCATTTGAATTTCTAACCCTCTGGGCAAACGCCGACCTTCGGGAACGGTTCCGTCGCTCCAGGCAAACACGCCGGAGTTGCCGCCGGCTTCCATATGTCGCCACTCTATGTGAAGCAGAAAGTTCTCATACTGCTTCTCAGTACGCATCACGCCGACGGGTTTGCCGTTGCAGATCAGCATTTCGTCTCGCACAGCCCAAGTGTCTGGATCGGTATTTACATTTACCCAACCGGAGAGATCTTTGCCATTAAACAACGGACGAAATTGGGGAAGTTCATCGGCCAATGAAGCGGAAGCTGTTGCCAAGAAGGCCTTCAAGAATGCAATACAGATCAGTAAGCTCGGGAAGATAGCTTTACCCATGAAGTTCATCATGGAAGCTCCTATGTTGCGCAAAAAAAGAACGTTGTATGTTTTACGTTGTCACTATGCTTGGGCGCGCGAGGCTTTTTCATCCAAGCCGCTGATGCCGAAACGTTTGGCCAGTTCGGCTTCGACTTCGGCCAATTTTACATCACGGTGCCCAAGCATCACAAACAAGTGATAAATCAAATCACCGGCTTCGCGGACTAGATGTGCGCGGCCCTCTTCGCCGGCTTCGCCTGCAGCTTCAACCACTTCGTCAGCTTCTTCGAGAATTTTTTCGCCAATTTTTGGTACTCCTCCGGCAAATAACGTCGTCGTATACGACTTCGCCGGGGGATTTGCCTTGCGATCTTCGATGACGGCCATCAACTGGGCAAGAACGTGCTGCTGCGAGGGGGTCACGAATAATTCTCCCGGATTTAATTTTTTTCTGCAGTTTCTGCGTTTCTGCGCGAACCACTTCCATTCGATGCGGCATTCTCCATCGGTGGCTCTTCGTTGGGCGCTGGCAGTGCGGGAGTTTCAAGGCTTTCAATCGTTTGTAAACTTCCGCCAATGATGCCTTGCAAATCGCCATACATGCTTGAAGTATGATTCAAAGCCTGCTCAATCTGTTTTTCTCGCTTGGCCCATTGCTTGGTTACGGCTCGTTTTTCAGCCTCTAAGTCATTTCTGAGTGAGACAAATGCCTCGACAATGCCCGCAACGCGGTTCTGAAAGCCTGCACTCGATAAGTAATTGTAGAGTACTTCCATTTTGCCTTGTTGGCCAACCATAGCGCGACGCGCTTTTGCGGCATCCAATACACCGCTGCGTAAAGCTAAGGCCAAACCGATGCAGCATGCTCGATTCGCGACCCAAATCTCATTGATAAAGGCAAAGGTGCTGACGTTCTTTGGCAATTCATCGCTTACCAAAATCGCTACATGTGCCTTGGCTGCAAATTGGTCGTTTCTTAATTTTGGCAACCAAGTATCACTCCAATTTTTGGTGCGCTTCGACTCCCACAAAATGATTCCACATTCATTGCCAGCGGAGTCGCGAACCAGATGTACGACATCGCCCCCATGAACGCCTTTAGGGACTGGAGTAATTTCATCGTACGGAAAATGCTGCCGTAACAGCGATTCCAAATCCAATTCCAGTACTTCGCCCTGCAATTGTTGCGAACCTTGCTCAGCCTTGCGTCTAAGATTTTCGATCTCTTTTGCCAAGTCAGTAATGCGTTTGTCTTTCTCGGCATCTTTCAGCCGATGCTGCTCATCGGCATCACGCAGTGCCGTTTCTCGGATTGTTTCTCGTTCTTTGTCGATGCGACGCGCGACATCCAACTCCAATGATTTTTTTTGTTCTTCAAGCTCGCGTCGCTCTTTGCGCATTTGCAGTTCAAGCTGTTGAGCTGCCTCTAACTTGCTGCGAGTATCGTTCAACTGCGACTGAGCATCCTTGAGTTCGATCGATACTGATTCACGTGCCTTGGTGAATGCATCGGCTTCCAACTTTTGACGCTGGTTTTTCAGCCCGTCAGCGACTTGAGAGGCAACTTTTTCTTCGAGTGAATTACGTTCAGCCGTTAGAGTTTCTTGAAGCGATTTGATCGCCGTCTCACGCTTGGCAAACTCAGCTTCCCGGCTGCGTAATTCTTTCTCAAATTCCTGCCGCAACTGCATACGCAACTGGGCCGACATCACTTCCGTAACTTCGATGCTGCTGTTGCAATTGGGACAGGTAATCGTGTCGGACATATATCAATTAACTGGGGAGAAGGCAGAATGCAAAAGATATCAGGAACATCAAACCAATCGAGTTCCATTAGAATCTTTTTTTACGCAGGTTGCCAAGCCTTAACAGTTTATTCGCTTCGTGTGGAGCACTGCTGCGTTTCAAATTATTTTTCCGTCTCCGCGGAAACATCCCAATCTGTCAATTGCGCCTGAATTTCCTCCCATGTCAGTCGCACCCAAGGCATATCGGCGGTTGTATCGGTAGTGAATTCCCAGGTATTTTCGCGATTACAAACACGGTCGACTTCCTGAGCCAACAGCTCCAACCAATCGGGCAGATCCAGCCCTGCGCCGCATGGCTCCTGGGCCAATTCGCTGGCTTCTTGTTCGAGAAGTAAAAATGCCTCAGGAGGCAAACCCTGCCGGGCTTCGGTTGCTGCGGGTTCGATGAGTGAACGAATGCGGTCGATTGTGAGTGGACGGATAAATCGCTCGGAAAGGCGGTCAGAAATCGTCGGCAGTCGCATGGCATATTGATTCTGAAGTTCTGCCAGCCGCTTTAATTGTTGCTCGGCCGCATCATTTGTACGATCGGCCATCGCACGTCGCCACATCTCGGCTGCTCCATGGCAACCGCGACGAACGAGCACTTCGTGAGCCATCATTACAGGACGCAAGTTCCAATGGATGCGTTCGTAACCCACTTTGACTCGGAGAAAATCGAGCAGGGTATATAACATTTCGCCGTTGTCTGATTGTGTCGTCGTGGCATTGTAGTCTCGATATTCCGTATAGCTTTCGACGACCGCTTCGATGACTAATGACAAATGCTTTTTTGCCTCTGCTCGTGGCAATTTGTCGTCCAACTCGGCAAACAAACGATAACGCTCTGCCGCCGTTTCATCCTCGCTTAACTTTTCCAGCCAGTTGTCCACGCCCTGATGTAAAATGCCTCGTAAATTCCCCAAGTGAAAAAAATCTTGCGTGAATAGATCATCCCCATACGTTTGGATGAACGTCACTAATTCTTGCCATGCTTTGTTCGTTGAAACTCGCTCCAATACTGACAAGCGTAGTGTGCGACTGTGCGAAAGCCACTCACCTAGCAACGACTCGGTGATCAATTGCAGACAGTCGATTAATTGAGCATCGTTGGCGGCTGTACGGTCGGCCTGCGATTTGGCGCTGCGTCGCTTTTTTGATTTACTCTGAGTGGTTTGACAACCATCATTCCAAGCCACCGAAGCTTCTACCAAACTTTCGACAATTGCCTTATAGCCGACTTCGAATAGACGATCGAATTCGGTGACTGCGCCAGCTCCCAGTGGATGGTCTTTTTCCATTGCGCGTGATACGCGCAACAACTGACATGTTTCGCGTAACATTCCCAGTCGCGGCAAGCGGCGCAACAATTCGCGGAACATCTGCTGCAAGCCGCGAACTGAAGCAATTTTCTGAGCATCCCCGCCACGAGTCAGTGGCACATACAACAAAGGCCGCTGGGCAACTTCGCTAAGAAATGCAGACCATTGACTGCGAACCGCTTCAGTATCGCAGTTTAACACTGCTGACCAAAGTGAAAGAGTTTTTGGGCCTACCAGTTCGCTCGATTCATCGGACTTGGCAAGATCTGCATCAGGTAAATGAGTCGCGCCCATAATCATTTCCGCGTCGCTACTGGCAACAATCGTGGCAACAACTTTCTCTAACATCGACTCACGGATCATCCGTCGCCGATCGAGTTCTACAAGTGCTTCATAACTTGAAGAGGTTGGCACGATCGAATGTCGCTGAATGGCTGCTGCAAGTTGTAATAGTTTCTTCCGATTTTCTGCAGCTCGTTGCGCCCACTCCTGCGGAACTTCAAATCCATTTTGTGCTTCTGGGTTTTGCTGCTTGTCTTTGACTTTGCTCTTGGTGGCGGCCATTTTCCACAAGGCTGCAAGCATCGCCAAAAATGCTAGTCGGCTCGAGAGTCTTCGCTGCTCGCGTTCCAATTCATCGTCGTTGCTGCTGCTACTGCTGCTGCCGGGTGCCTCCAGCATTTCCGAATCGATGCCGTCGGCTGTGCTGTCGCGGTAGACCATGTCTTCGTAAGCAGCGCTGAATAGTTCTTCGCCGCTATCGTCGTCCTCGACCAATTCTTCCTCGTCATCGCCTCCTGAAGGTGATTTCGACTGCCGCGAACGGTCTTCCATCGAGGCAAACTCGCCCGGTTGCCAATGAGGTGCATCCCAATACGTGTCGGCATTGGCTTCGAGGTAATCGAAGAACTTCAAAACGAGCGTGTGGTTGGCTCCATCTCCTTTGGAAAGTTGGCTGGCATGAGAAGTTTGGGCCTGCTGTGTTGCTGGATCATCGGCAACCTTCTCTTCGGTTTCTTTCGTTGAATGAGAAGAAAAAGAAATTATTTGCTTTCTCAACGCCAATTGCATCCAGCGCACGGCCAAGGCATAAAAACTGCGCCGGCCTTCGTCGAGGTTTACTTGTTCCGCCTGGCTCAACCAGTGCATGAGTAATGCCATGGCTGCGTGCAAATCGCCCTTATCGAGCAGCACTTCAATCACACGGCCATACGCTTGGGGAGAATCGAATTCGTCAGCGAACGGTTGCCAAAACGACACCTTCCCTGCTGCATCGCCAGCTTTATGCCACGCCCCTAGCGCTTCGGCAACGCGGCGAGCCGACGAATGTGATTCGGAACCCGAAATCGATCGAACTCCTTCCACAGCAGTGGTAGCAAACTTATCCCACCAATCGGCACGCTTGCGAAAGGCGGGTGGTAATTGTTCGATGAGTGCGGAGCTATCGGTGGTTGCCGCTTCGTGCCAGAGTCGAGAATAAAGAGCAAAAATCTGCTCGACCAAATCGATCATTTCATCGACGCGCTGGTCAGGAATACTGTTTTCCATTGCTGGGAACAAACTGAACTGCCCTCCAAAGCCCAGAATGTTCCAAGGATCGATTACTGCGCCACATTTAATTGCACGTGAAAGTAGTTCTTCTACCTGCGGCAACACGGCAAACGAATCGGCTAATCGACCGCTATCTGCTGCGCGGTGACCCGAGGTGAGCAGGCATTGCATCTGGCAAACCATTCTGGCAGAGGCCGCTGGCACAATTTCGGCCTGCTGCATTGCCGCTTCTGAAAATCCCAGGCGTGCAAACAGAATCGCCAATTCCACATGCTGTAATTGCAAGGCACGCAATCGAGCCAACTCTGCATTCAAATGTTGCCGTGCACCAGCAAACGGCTGTCGCCGCGCCGTAGCTTCTGCTTGCAATTGAGCACGAAATTCTTCAGGTGCTTTCGCAAGCAACCGTTGATAAAATTCATCTCGATAACGGGCAATGTGTGGCATTAACTTTGCCAGCGTAATGGACGAATCAAACGTATCAGGACCGGCACCACTTGTGCCAGCGGCCATAAGAATGGTGCCCGCCAGCACTGCACCTCCTTCAAACAGCAATTGCGCATGAGAGATGCCAGGCGTGTGCTCAATGCGAGCAAGTACCGCATCGAGTGAACACTGCTGGACGACAAATCGTCGATATTGTCCTTTATTGTCGATGAGGTGCGGATCCCATTGACCAAAGTGATAATTCGGCCGTCGATTTGCGGGATGATTGAAATCGTAAGCCCGCGGATCAAATGCAAGCTCATCGAGCACGTCCGGATCGAAGCAAGCCGCTTCGAGCAACTCGCGATCTAGGTTACGCAGTATCGTCAGCGTTGTCTCAATCAAATCGTGATATTTGCCGACCGCAACGCCCACTCCAGAAATAAATAACGGCACGGGACGAACTCGCTCATGCGAATACGGCTCATGCTTGCGTGTTTCAAGCACCGGAACCGGACGATGACCTAGAAAATCGTTTAACCGCCGAATTGCGCCATCTACAATTCGTTTTGATTCTTCCCACGGTCCACCTTCGGCCAATACCGCTTCCATCACTCGCCCGACAAACAAGGGCCGCCAAAGTTCGGCGTCGGTTTGATGGAACAGCAAATCGTGATGATGTTGCCGATATGCCGGAAGCACTTGATCGAACACTAATCCTAACACCGCGCTAGCTTGCTCGGCGTCTTGGAACGCACCTGCCGAGCCCGCAAGCTCATTAAGTTTGGCTGTGAGCAACTGCTGTGCAACCAGGCAAGATTGATCTACGGAAATACCAGCCGCCTCAATAGCTCCCCACAGCTCGTTAAGTCGTCGCAAGAAAGCCGGATCGCTGGCGCCGGAAGAAAAATTCAGGTAGCCCAGAATTTCTTGCAAAGGCGCCCGATCAGCAATTCCAGCGGGTAACGGCATCGGCGTTGATTCAAAGCCAGGAGTCAGAAATCATGGGTCGGGAGGCAGAAATTGTCAGCGGCAAAACCTATCGGCTCGCTTGGCGCGAGATTTCCTCATATGCATAACTGCTCCCCACACGCCAGCTTAGAAAGTGCCCTGCTCTTGGTCTAGCGGGGTCTGGCCGAAAGGTGGCCGCAAAAGACTTCAAGACGCTTGCTGTGCGGCGTTGTAACGCACCGCAAAAGTAAACGTGATTCAAAAAATGGACCGAGCACTAACGAGGCTTCGAAACTCGAATAAACTCCTCGTCGCGTGATTCAGCCTCAAAGAAATTATCCCCTGCCATTTCGTCATTGCCCAAGAAGTCGATGACCAACTGGTTTACCAACGTGGCCTTCTCGAGTTGTGGAGCGTGTCCACAATCATCGACTACCACAAGCCGGCAATTCGAAATGCGTTCGGCGGCGGTAATTGAGTCTATTGGATCAACAATCCGATCTTGTTTGCCGACAATCATCAACGTAGGGCACTTCAATTCTGTTACACGATCGCGCACTAAATGGCCCATGGTGCCACGTATCGTGTGCATCATGCCGCTGCGCCAACGTTTGTTGCGAATTTGCTGCTCATACATTTTGATTACGCGGGGGTCGCTGCGATCTGGGTCGTGATAGACACTTTCAATTACCGCTTGCATGTTTCGGCCGCGCACACCTTCAACGATCGGCAGATTCTCAACGTCGGAAAGACCTGACGGGCAAATCAGCGCCAGCTTCGCCACTTGATCGGGATACCGTGCGGCAAACTCGATCATGATCTTTCCGCCCATGCTGTTGGCAGCAAAATGGTATGGCGGGCGAGAAACGAATGAATCGAGATAAACTCGTAGTTGTTCAACTAAATAATCGACACTAACGGGTAAGCCAGATTCGATTCGCCGATGTAGCGCAGCGCTATCATAGGCAGCAAGATGAGGAATGTAGACGTCGAAGTGCTGACGCCAAACTTCCGCATTGCGATACCAAGATTCTGGTTGTTCGGCCAAACCGTTGATCAGCACCAGCGGCGCACGCTGCTGGAAAGTTAAATGACCGATTTCAGTAGACTCCAAAGCTTGCAAACTCATATATCACCTAGACCATGTCAACGACGCTGCTCAATCGACTCCCTGGTTTCCAAGGTAATTAGCGTAGCGATTAGCAAAATGTTACGGGCTAACGATTAGCCAAATTGGGCGAGGCCTACGAACTACTCGTAGGAGATGTAACGTTTATAAGGCAGCGGGTGACGATCTTCCATCTTCCCAATAAACCTAAGGGCGTCAACCGGGTACTAAGCAAACCTCCCTATTTTTTCGCGTTTTTGCCGCCCAGGCGAGCTACGTAAAGCCGCTAGCAACCATTTGTTCTTGACGACATTTTACCCAATCCGTACAAACAGCCGGTTTTTTAGTGGACAATCAAATCAGAGAATTCCTGGGGAGGGACATTTATCCACCTTTGGGATTCGCCGTGATGATTGTTCTTTTGACTGACTTATCTTTGACGCTCGTTCTTTTCGATTCGTTCCAATCGTTTCGTAACTATTCCGGCTAAGAGCAGGATGCTCATGCCGAGCTTGTGCAATCAGTTTGTCTTGATAGCAACATGGGGGACTGCGCTCGCGGTCTGCGCTGGTTGCCCGGCACCTTATCCACCGGTGCCACATCACGAACTCGCACAACGAATTTTAGATCCGTCTTACTCTTCACACGACGAATTACCTGCAGTCGAGGCCGAGCCACCTCGACCTTCACAGTCATCGCAACTACCGGCATCGCAACCACCGGAGGAATTGCCCGCGCCAAATCCAGCATTGCCACAAGCTGCAAAGCAACTCAATCGCAGCAATGAAAACCAAGCCACGTACGAATCAACAACCGTTGTTGAAGATCGCGATTCCGTAAGTGGCGAAACTGCAAATCGATTGACGCTGGCAACGGCGATCGATTTGGCTTATCGCGCCAGCCCCACGTTGCAAGCGGCTCGCGCAAATATTGATTTAGCTAAAGCAGGTAAAGAAGTGGCGTTTGCTGGCTTCATGCCAGAAATGCAATTGGGCTATCGAGATATCCTTGGCAAGAGCAGCGATCCGCCTGGCTTTGTGCTCCCCACGATGGCTACTGACATCGGCAATGTGGCTTTCGGTGGCGGTGGCGAACAATTTCGCGTGGCTGAGCTGCGTGCCCAGTGGACTTTGTGGGACTTCGGCCGCACTGCTTCGCGTTTTGGTCAATCGATCATCCTGGAAGAAATTGCCTGCCTGCAATATACGCGCAGTCAGCAAACCGTTGGTTTTGAAGTGGCCACCGCTTATTTTGAAGCCTTACAAGCTAAAGCGACCGCTGAAATTGCCGATGAATCCGTCCGTCGAGCAAAATCGGTACTCAAAGATGCTAAAAACTATCTTCACCGTGGTACCAATATCCGTAACGACGTACTGCGAGCTGAAGTATTCGTCAAAGAAATGGACTTGGCCGTCGTAAAAGCCAAGACTGCAGAAGGCGTGGCGCTCGCCAAGCTAAATCGTGCCATTGGCATCAATCCGAGCGAGGCCACCCAAGTTGTCGAGCTGGCCGACGCACCGCCATTCGAACAGGCATTGCCGGAATGCTTGCAATTGGCTGTCGAAAATCGGCGCGAATTTGGTGTCGTCGAACGAGGCATTGCGAAAGCGCGACTGGGCGAAAATTTTGCTGAATCGCAATTTATGCCACGAGTCTATGTCGGCGGGCTTGGGGCCTTGCAACAGACTGAACACCCCGACCGCTTTGCTGAACATGCTTCGGCGGGCTTAGGTTTCGAACTTGGCTTATATC
>CAZIGP010000020.1:0-6059 GCA_964538425.1 uncultured Pirellulales bacterium
CCCGTAGTCTTGATGCATCGTTCGGTAGCGAAGGTTCAGGCGCCAGTACTCGTCATGCCATATCGTGAGATCGGTTATCAAGCCGGACGCATGATCGCTGAAGTGGGTCATCGTCGAGTAGCATTCTTTTCCTGCGGTTTTTCTCCCGATGGAGAATTGTACAAACGAGGATTTCGTGATGCGCTTGGCGAATATGGTGTCGAGCTTCCGGATCAATTCATGGACTACTCGCCGGTTTTGCCTTGCTCGTCTGTGGAAGATTATCGGCTCTACGAAAAACATTTAGAAAAAAGTCTGGATCGAATGTTGACTGAACCTGACCGGCCAACAGCCGCATACGTCACCTTTGATTCTTTGGCCGAAATCTTATTCTTGGTTGCAACTAAATTAGGTTGGCGCGTCCCAGAGGATTTCTCGATCGTTAGCTGCGGTGGTGCGCAGCGCCATGGCGCCGTTCTACAACGATTGACGGCCGTTACCGTTGACGAAGCGGAAGAGGCGCAATTAGCGGTGCAACTATTGGGAGAGATGTGCAACGGCCGAAGACCCATTCGAAACTCTGAAAAGATCACACTATCGCTGGGCACCCATGTTGGCCAAACTCTCGCGCCGCCTTGCTGAAGTGAAGAGGACCGATATGCTTTAATTTTCTGATATTCTCAGCACCATGTCCGATTGTCTTTTCGATTGCCACATAAAAAGACTTTGATGCCCAATTGTTCAGCTAGTGCAGCTTTGACAAAAGCAGCCCGATCAGCAGCGTCGGCTGAGTTGGCATAAACAACTTGAACATGGTTGGCTTTGTGACGCGCCATCATTTGGTCGCGCGACACGCCATAGGTAATGGCGTGCATGATGGGCCACTGAGGAGTAGTTGCTTGCCAGCGGCGATTCGTTTCATCGATGGGCAAAAGGGGAACACAGCCGCGGCCGATGTCCATCTTGAGCTCATTACTTTCAACATAGATTCTTGACCAGACAATTTCGCCAGGTTTGGAAATGCCTTTTAATGTGCCACCACCGAGCCGGAAGTACATCGGCGGTTGACGTTCGCTACTAGCACCGGCCCAACCGTCGATAAAATGTGCTGGCGGGGCAGCACCACTGATGAGAAATACCCACACGTAATCTTTTACGGTACCGGAGCAATCCCAATCGCCCCATCGTAAATCGTGTAGAGTGTTTTCCACCGGTTGTCCAAGCGCTTTGTGAACGCGGTAAGTGATTAGTCCGTCGAGTCCAGCGCATTCGTCCACTTCGTTAAAATGTGGCAGTGGTTCACCTTCGTACAACACGCGGTGGCCGTCGCGACTGGTCACCGGTGGACGATCGGTGTTGTTGAGCATGCCTTCCACTAAGTCGCTCGCCGGCAATAAGTCTTTTAACCCCTGTTGGTATTGAATGCCGATTGCCGAGCAGCCGAAGTCGTCTGCCAATCGCATAGCGGCAACGTACATTTTGCACTGCCAGAGAATTTGTTCGTCGGTAAGATCTTCGTTGGGATTGGGCCCTGTCAGAAACTTCATGCCCCGGCTTTCCAACCATTGGCGCACGGCTTGTGCTTCGCCATCGGTAACTTGAGTGGTTTCATAGTAAAGCGACGACTGGCTCAGGCGTTCTTTGAATACGCCGGTGGGATGCAACAGATGGTCGGGAATGATTGCATTAAACATTCCCATACAGCCTTCATCGAAGACACCCAGGATCGCTTTCTCTCGTCGCAATTGATTTGCGAGTTGATCTGCGAGCCGTTGCTCTTCATCAGGCACTCGAACGTTAGCAAGTGGTGTGACGTGATCGGTGGAATGTTCGACCACACCGGTTTCCAACCAACGTTGTAAGTTTGTGCGAAACAAATCATCCTGAAAGTCATCGCTCCATAATGTCGAATACTTCACACCGGCTTTTGTAAGAGAGCCATTCAAATTGAGCATTCCTACAAGCCCCGGCCAAGTCCCCGACCAATTAGCGACTGTCAGAATCGGTCCTTGATGCGTTGTTAAGCCTGCCAACACATGGTGGGAATACTGCCATACAGCCTCGGCAACGATAAGTGGCGTATGAGAATCGAGCTTGGAAAATACTTGGATGCCTTCTTTTTGAGAGGCAATAAATCCATGCATTTGGTCGGGTTTGAATTCATGAGCGCGAATCAATTGGTACCCTGCATCTGACACCGCCTGTGTCAACGCGTGTTCCATAGCTTGCTGAGCGGGCCAGCATTTTTGATTGGCGGAAAGACGCATGTCGCCATTGGCAACAAGCAGCACCTGTCGATTGGCATTCGAGAGAGGAAGTGACATGATAGATTCGATTCGAGATATTAGACTACGTTAGTGATCAATCACTTTCAATTAATACTGAGTATTTAATCCTGGTGATGTGCTTTCCCCCGGCGGGAACATTGAAAAACCAAACAAATCAGTCACGGCAAATCGCGAGCGCTTCGATCTCAATTAATAGATCTTCAAATGCAAAGCCGGATACACGAATTGCTGTCGATGCTGGACCCGGCTCTGGATAAAACTCCCTCTGAACTTCAGCAATGGTTGCCCGTGTCTCAGCGATGCGTTCCCAACCCTCGGGTGCGGCATAGTAAATATACAATTTTGCCACATCGCTCTCATCGAGTCCGGCTTCACGAAGTGTGGTGCGAATGAACTGAAACACGTTACGCGTCTGCGTTGCTATATCTTTGCCCACCGCGCGCGCTTTGTTGTCTGCCGAGATCTGACCACCAATGAATGCGAAGTCTCCAATTCGCCACCCCTGCGTGAATTGGGTATTTGGAATGCTCCAGTCCCAGTGGTTGGCAGGTTGTAGACGCTGTTTATTTTCGCCAAGAACACCGATGCCTTCGACTTGAATCATTTCCTCGGAACGTGGGAATCCAGAGATGCGAAGCCCTGCACCAGCGGCGGAAGGAACCGACATGTAGCGCATCCGAACCCTTGTCATTTTTTCCCAAAAACTGGTTACCTCGCGCCCCTGCCCGAAGTAACAGTAATACGTATTTTGGCGCATCAAATTGTTTCGATTGCCACCAGCAGCTTGCAACATTGTATCCAAGTTGCGGAAAGCATTGTCCGTCTGAACTTCAATATCTTCACGACCAACCACTTCTCCCGATCGATTGAGCGATCGCTGACCGCCGGTGAAGATCATCTCGCCTACCTTCCAACCATGAGAGAAAGGAAGTTTTTGACTCCAGTTCCAATGGTCGGCTGGCATCAATCGTTGCCTCTCGACACCAATGATGGCCCAAGCATCGACCAGTAACAATGCGCCTTTGTGGTCGAGCCCCACTTGAATTTCAGTGGTAGTGGGCCCAGGATTCGTAAAATAGTCGAGGCGGACTCGATTGAGATCGTCCATAAACTTGATGAGTGCCCCGTCGTTACCATCGCAATGGTAGTAGACGTTGTGTTTCACCACGTCTGCCATCGTGGCGCCGGCTTCGGCCAAGACAGATTTCAGTGATTCGAATACATGTCTGGCTTGAGATGTAATATCGGAACCGACGACTCGCCCTTGTTCGTCGAGCGACATCAGACCCCCGACTAGAATATGGTTTCCAGCTTTAACAGCTTGGGTCGCAGCGCCAATCCCATGGTGCTGGTTTCGCGACATCAATAATTCTTTCTTCATCCATTTGCTCCTATTAGTTTTAATTCCACTCGATAAACTCATCGGCGGCATGCATCTGGGTAGTGCGACCGAGAAGGGTTAATGGTGCCCAGAGCGATCAAGTCGCAGAGCAGTTTTTCAGCAGGATCGATGGTACGTTGACTCATGAAAAAAATAAGTTAGCGGCGGTGCGTTCGAGTACCCATGCCCTATCATCTGCACTCAAAAAATCTAGTTGATCGCGCATGAAATCTAACGATGCTTGGTACGTATTCGGCGGCAAGAGTTGAAATGGGCTATCGCTCCCCCACATTAACCGCGCAGGTCCGAAGCAATCGAACAGCCGCCTGATCATTGGTGTAAGTTCGGTGTAAGGAGGACGCTTCTCGCCGAGGTAGTAAAACGCCGACAACTTGACGTAGGTCTGCGTGAATTGGGCTAGCGCGCAGAGCGATTCGAGGTCATCCTCGCGAAACTGACCGTCACTGCCGATGCCTGCACAATGATCGATCACAACCGGTGTATCAGTAAACTTTTGACACATGCGGTTAACTGCCGGCAGATCTTCTGCATCAATGAGTGGGCAGATCGCAAGTTGTTCCTGGGCACTACACTGCCACAAGGCCTGCATTCCTGGACTATCGAGCCAAGTCAAATCACCTCGTTTGGGCGGCATGATGCGCACCCCTCGTACACCTAATGCTTTCAAACGGCGTAGCTCGGCAGCCGGGTTGGCACCGTGCTCGTCAATTTGCGCTACTCCTGAGAAGACACCAGGAAACCGTCGGATCGTATCCAACAAGTAGGAATTGTCGTAGCCGTAGAAGTCCATTTGAATGAGCACCGTGCGCTCGACACCGAGCGGACGAGCGATTGCAAGGAACTCTTCGGGAGTAAAGCGAGGTGGCTGCATCTGCGCGACGCGGTAGCCCGCTGCCAAAGAATAACTTGCGACGTCGGAGGTCCAGACGTGGACATGGGCGTCAATAGCCTGCTGATTCATCATGAAATGCCTCGCGGAAAACTTATTCTCCTTGAATCCATTGGCCAGTTCTGGCAGAGAGCAAAACCGCTTCGACTAACCGCACAGCTTCATATCCATCTTGAATCGTACTGATTTGTGGCGGAGTCTGACGCTCAATACATTGAACCATGTATTCAAAGGCAGACCGTAAGGCACCGAATTCCATACCATAGACCGTAAATTCATATTGTTGATTGAAGAATTGATGGCCCTGGTCGCTCAAAAAGGTAAAACCCAAATTCGGCAGGAGGATTTCAAATGTTCCTGCTTCGAAATCGAGAGTACAGCGGTCGTTTTCAACGACCGACTGTTGCGTCGGCAAATACCATCCTCCTTCGATCGAACTGGTCACGCCGTTGTGATACTCGATCAAAATATTCATGCCATCAATCTGGCCAGTGGAGAAATGTGTTTCCAGAGCGCAAACTCGCTTGAATCGATCCCGTGCAAAGGCGTTGCTAAGTTCGATTTCATGGCACAGCAGCACGTAGGCAGGGTGAACTCGCCCGTATTTGGCCTTATCGCCTTGAATTCGTTTGTCGCGAAAGCTCATGTGACGTAGCTTGCCGAGTTGACTTTGTTGAGCAAACACTTGCGCAAGTCGGGATTCGAATCGCAAGCAATGTCCGCTCATGGCAATGATTGAGCGAGAGAGTTCCAACATTTCCTTGGCCTCTGCTAGGGATGTCGACAGAGGCTTTTCCACGTAAATCGCCTTGTTATGTTCGGCCAGTTGTTTAAAGGCTTCAAAATGGGCGTTTTCGGGTGTTGCAATAGTGACCAGGTCGATCGTCGAATCCGAGACAATTTCTTCAAGGCTTTGATACAAACTTCCGCCATAGCGATGAGATAATGCTTCTCCTCGATCACGCTCCAGTGTGTAAAGCCCGGCGATTTCTACTTGCGGCATCGAATGAAGTGTCTTTAGATGACATTCGCCGAACGCGCCGCCGCCGATCACCGCCGCCCGAACTAGCCGTTTAGATTTCATTGTGCCAACCACCATTCAGTGGTGAGATGTATTGTTGTGGCGGGTTGCATTATGAGCCTTCAATTCACCCACCTTTTCATGGATACTTCACATAAAAATACAGTACCATTGCAGTCACAATCGCCCACCAAAGAACCGGATTGCGGAATCCCTTTGCTTGCGATCGTTCGTTGGGTGGCAAGCGTAAACTGTCTTTATTCCAGATCAAACCTACTAGTTCAGAATCTGGTTTTGGCCGAGTAACCAGACTGACCACAGCACACACAATCATACAGGTCCAAAAGACAATTCCCGTGCGATTGAAAAACGGCATTGTGGGGAACAGATATTCCAAGCCCAAAGAAAGTGGAATCGTGAGTGCAGCAGAGGTGAGAGCGCCGGCATGAGTCGTCCGTTTCCAAAAGATTCCGAGCAAAA
>CAZIGP010000020.1:6069-9298 GCA_964538425.1 uncultured Pirellulales bacterium
CCGAATCGCACCGCTTGGGCTTCACTGGCACCTTGGTTGCAGAAAGGCAAATAAAAATCGATGGTTACAATGGTGGCGCAAGAATTCACCGCGCCTGACATGTGTGACATCACAGCCGCAATGAGCGCTGCCATCACCAGCCCAATAACTCCCGGCGAAAGTAACTCCTTCACTAGCGTGGGAAAGACCATGTCGGGCGTTTCTAGTTGGGGAAATAGCAAAGGCGCCACCAAGCCTGGGACCACATAAACGAGCGGCATGAAAAAATCTAAATAATCCGCGAAGATTACTCCCATACGAGCATGCCATTCGTTCTTGGCAGCCAGCGTGCGCTGCACAATGAATTGATTGGTGGCGTTATAGTAAACGCTAATGCATACTAAACCTCCGAGGTACATGGTCCAGGGAAAGTCTGCATCATTGGCGGGCTGGAACATATGCCATTGATCAGAAGTGGCTAGCACCGTCGAAACTCCGCCTGCCTTGCTGATCGTGACGATCGACAACGTCAGACCACCGATCACTAATACGCTCAATTGTAGCAACTCGGTCCAAACAACAGCGCGCAAGCCGCCAGCAATCGTATACGCGCCCGTTGCGATAGCGAGAGCAACGACGCTGGTCATCACATCGATACCCAGTAGCGAATGTATTGCCATCGCACCTAAATAGAGCACAGCACTCACTTCGACAAAGATATAAGTGATAAGTACCAATACCGCGTACACGATGCGGGCGCCGGTGCCGAAGCGGCGCTGAAGGTACTCGGGCATGGTGAAAAAGCCGTTGCGAAGGTAATACGGCAAAAAAATCCATAGTAGCGCATTGAACCCAATTAAGATTGTTCCCCACACGATTACCATGGCGACGAAACCCGAATGATAGGCGGTTCCCATAATGCCTACCAAGTGATGGCTACTGACGTTGGATGCGACGATGCTGCCACCAATCATCCACCAAGGCAATTTATCTCCGGAAAGAAAGTAATCTCGCTTCGTCGATCTTCCCCGCCGCGCAGCGTAGACACCAAGCAATACCACCGCGAGTAGGTAAGTCACAAATACGGTAATATCGAGGCGAGATAAGGTCAGGTTCATTCGATTCCTGATAACAATTCAAAAAGTCGGTTGTACTGTGAGTAGCGTCACCATTCTCCTTTAGTTGCATCTACGGTCATTTGGATTCCGTAAGTGACAATTAAGGCATGGACTCCGATCTTTCGATTAGACTTTCCCCAGCTTTGATACAGGCCGCAGTTACCGTTTCGTAAGTGCCCATTTCGAAATAGGATTGTTTACACTGGTAGGTGTTTTTTTCAAAGTCTGCCCGTGGAGGCAAGTATCCGTACCATCCGTTCACAAGATTGGCGACAATGACTGCATAGTTTTTAAAGTGGCATCGCAATGCCAGTTGAAATGGGCTGTGCATCTCGCATGGCGTGCTAACTAGCAGAGTGCGTCCAAATTTCCAAAGCCAAATGGGTATTGTTGCATTCCCGGCAGTATGAAATCCATTCCATATCTGGGTTGCACGTTCCCGACGTTCGATTGCAACGCGATCGTCGCTGGATGCCGGCTCGCTATTTGCCGTGTCGGTCGCACGTTGTGGCAGTGTCAGCTTCAGTAACTTTGCATCCCACGCAGTATCACCGCAATTGTCTGCCAATTGCCAACAGCCCAGGATAGCGGCAGAATTTTCAACGCGGTCAAATTGTAGTTTGCGACCGGGAGGTAACATATCGGCAAGAGTCGATAAAACTGCATAACCCAGTATCTGGCCATTTTGATCCGCTACTTCAGGACTACCTGAATATTGTTGTCGCGGGGCTAGTTCGCCAGCAGCACCATTTAAAAAAAAGCACGGCGCCCCCTCCGTGGCTTGTTCCACTAATTCGCGCATGGCGCCAACATAGTCCGGTGATATTGAAGTATTCGTCGCTCCCAAAGTCGTTGGATGACACGCGTAATTAACTAGCGTTCCGATAATGCTTCCCGACTCGTCGGTCACTCGTCCCACAAGTAAAGTGTCATCGGCGGGAGTAATGGGATCATAGCCGACAATCACGCCGTTTCCATTCGGATGCGGCTGATTACGGTGACATGCTAAATTGCATCGCCCCATATTCCAAGTTAACGTTGCTGGTCTTACCGAAGCGTAGGATTCCATTGCTGCATCAATGACCGCCTGGCGAACCTCAAGCAGATAAGACTTGATTTTTTCACCGCCTGGTTTCTGGGCTGCTTGCAGCGAGATGGATGGGCCCGCGTGGGTATGCGTGAGATGAGCCAAGAACTGGGATTCATCGAGAGAAAGTGATTGCAGAATTGGTTCTCGGAAAGCCCATTCGTCTTCTAAGGATCTCCACCAGCCGAGGTCAAGACTGGCCAGCACGAATGGCTTTTTACTGGAGAAAGGCCAAATTGTTAAAACAGTGGCAAATAACGGGCGGTGAATACTCGCGGCCACGTCATGCGCAGCACTTCCCCACATTCGCGAATTGATCCCGACGGGCGGCGTAATAGTCCGCCGCGCGATGCCAATTCGGCCGAAAAACTCGGGCTGACAAACTTCGAGGTGTTGTGGCTGGTTCATCTGCTATCTCAAAGTGAAATGCTAGACCTCATCTACCTCTTTTCTGTCAATGACATGTTATTGACATCAAAAACAAGTATTGTATTAACAGGCATTTGTGAAGGAGCGATTGAAGTTTAGGGGGCTATATCAACAGGTTTAAGTCGCTCGCACCTACAACGCATTCACTTTTCTGCTCGATGGAGCACCCTTGTGAAAGTCATTCCAATCGCAGCTGTCTTGTTAGCGTTCGTTGGATTCTTTTCCAAAATTCCGTTTGGTCGATCAGCCGACGATGCGACTCCCGTGACAACTCAGATGGCTGAGACCATGCAGTCGCATCTCCTAGGAACGAACCCCGAGGTTCGCGATTCCTTTCAGCTTTTGCCCGGCTACCGTGTTGAACGTCTCTTCGTTGTGCCCAAGGAGAAAATGGGTTCGTGGGTGCGTTTGGCAATGGACAATAAGGGGCGACTGCTGGCTTCTGACGAAAGTGACAAAGGTGTTTTCCGTATTACGCCGGCCCCGATTCATGGCAGTGGCTCAACCCAGGTCGAGCGTCTTAAGCTCGACACAGGTTTCGTGCAGGGAATGTTACACTCGTTTGGACACCTCTATCTCGTGATCAATTCAGAGGATCCGGAAAAATCGCCGTACA
>CAZIGP010000020.1:9308-12080 GCA_964538425.1 uncultured Pirellulales bacterium
CAACGGTTTGTACCGGGCTCCGTATCTGGACGCCGACGATCAGTATGGCGAGTTGGTTCGACTCAAAACGTTCAACGGAAGTGGCGAACATGGACCCCATGCAATCAGATTGTCTCCCGATGGCAAGTCGCTGTTCGTCGTCTGCGGCAATTATACCGACATGCCTTTTGATCCTAAGGAAATCGACAAGCACCCAGAATATGGTAGTTGTTTACCGACCAATTGGGCCGAAGACTTGTTGCTGCCTCGCCTTTGGGATCCCAGTGGCCATGCGCGCGGGCGCTATGCGCCGGGCGGCTGGATTGCTCAGACTGATCCTGAGGGCAAGGCATGGAAGATGTTCAGCGTAGGCTATCGAAATGCCTACGATATGGATTTCGATGCTGAAGGGGAATTATTCACTTACGATTCCGACATGGAATTGGATATGGGCACGCCGTGGTATCGGCCGACACGATTAGTACATGCGACCAACGGCAGCGAATTAGGTTGGCGGAGCGGCACAGGTTGTTGGCCTGCATACTTTGTCGATAATTTGCCGCCGATCTTGAACACTGGTCCGGGTTCACCAACGAGCGTTAAGTTTGGTTACGGAACTCATTTCCCGGCGAAGTATCAGCAAGCCCTTTTTATTTGTGATTGGACGTTTGGCACAATCTATGCCGTCCATTTGGAGCCCGATGGTTCGACGTACAAAGCAGTGAAAGAAGAATTCGTGTCTCGCGCTGCATTGCCTCTGACGGACATCACCGTTGGCAGCGATGGAGCTTTATATTTCATCGTCGGCGGTCGCAATACACAATCTGAGTTGTATCGAGTGACGTATGTCGGCGACGAATCAACCGCGATGCTCGAATCGGCGATTGCTAAAGACGAGAATGCAAAATTGCGACAACTGCGACGACACTTGGAGACTTATCACGGACAGCCCATCCAAGACACGGCACATGCCCAGAAGGCAATAGCCAATGAAATTTGGCCAAACCTGGGGCATATCGATCGCTTTATCCGTTATGCCGCGCGAATCGCGCTAGAATCCCAGCCAATCGAACTCTGGCAAGACCGCGTGTTTACTGAGCAAGATGATAAAACGTTGATTACCGTGGCAGTTGCTATCGCTAGACAAGGAAATATGTCGCAGCAGCAGCCGTTGTTGGCAGCGCTTAATCGGCTTAATTTCTCATCGCTTCCAAAAGCACAGCAATTGGAATTGCTGCGTGCATACCAGTTGGCCTTCATTCGTCTTGGCTGCCCCGATGAAGCGTCATGTAAATCTCTCGCCACGAAGTTCGATGCTGAATATCCTGCCTTAGATGACTTCGTGAATCGAGAATTGTGTAATTTGCTTGTTTACTTGAAATCGCCGACCGTTGTGACCAAATCAATTCGGCTCATGGAACAAGATAGTGCCCCACTAGCTCAAGACGATGATTTGCCGGGTCTGCTGTCGCGAAACGACGAATATGCAAAACCCATTCGGGCAATGCTGGGAAATCAGCCCGACCGACAAAAAATTCATTACGCCTTGGCACTTCGCAATGTGAAAGAAGGCTGGACATTTGATGAACGCAAAAAATACTTCGCTTTTTTGCGTGCTGCCGCGAAACGAAATGGCGGCATGAGCTTCGAAGCTTTCCTGAGGAATTTTGATCAGGATGCTTACGAGAACGCATCGGCAGAGGAGCAGCGTCATATTGCTAATGAAGGGCTTCGACCACCCTTCGGTTCGATGGAACTCCCCAAACCCAATGGTCCAGGGCAAAACTGGACAGTCGATCAAGTTGTCGAATTAGCTAAGGCAGAGCTGCAAGGCCGAGATTTCGCAAATGGCAAGAAGATGTACGCTGCTGCGCGGTGTATCGCCTGCCATCGTTTCGCCGGTGAGGGTGGCAGTACAGGACCAGATTTGACGCTATTGGCTGGCCGATTCAATCCCAAGGATTTGGCAGAAGCTATCATCGAGCCAAGCAAAGTAATCTCTGACCAATACCAAGCCGCAGTCATTGTAGCCAACGGCAAATCGTTTATCGGTCGCATTGTTGGCCAACAGAAGAATGAGCTTACGATACTGACGAATCCTGAAGACAGTACGCAAATCGTTACGGTCAATAAAGGGGAAATTGAGAGTCAGGAAGTTTCCAAGATCTCGTCAATGCCAACCGATCTACTCAAGCCATTAAACAAAAGCGAATTGCTCGATTTGTTGGCCTATTTATTGTCGCGCGGCAATGCCGAGGATCCAATGTTTCGCGGCTCGAAAGAATAGCAAGGTCGCGAACAAATCATGGCCAATAGGATGCGTTATTGAAATGCGGGCTACAAACCGCTGAGCAAAAATCAACATGTCCATCACTAACTATATCAAACAGGATCTACTCGCTCACATTTGCTCCGGACAACTCCCGGTGCACTCTTTGACGCTGGATGATTTGTCCAAGAGATACGAAGTGAGTTTGACTCCTGTCAGAGCAGCCATTCGAGAACTCATTAAAGATGGCTATTTGCTGAAGGCCGAAAATCGACGGCTTGCAGTTGTTCCTCATTGCAAACAGACGACCACGGCAATCGCCCCTCCGGCACAGCCGAAAGATTATTACGAAATTATTGCGAGTGATCTCGTGCGACTTAGTCTGAAAGGCGAAGCCGTAGCGATTCGTGAGGGGACAACTGCGAAGATATACGGCATTAGTCGTTCTTCGGTTACAAAGATTTTTAGTCGCTTAGCCGGTGACGGCATTTTGCAACATTTGCCACGCCGTGGTTGGCAACTTC
>CAZIGP010000020.1:12090-12337 GCA_964538425.1 uncultured Pirellulales bacterium
TGATGCCTTCACCGAGATTCGCGTGATGATGGAAGTGAAGGCGCTAAATATCGCTTGGCCACGGCTTGTCGATGAAGATTTACAAGCGATGCTCAATCACAACCGATTACCAAATGGGCCCGATGGTGATCTCGAGATCGACAACTCTTTGCACGACTACCTAATTGCGAAGGCCGACAATCATTACATCACGGAGTTTTTCGAACGACACGGCAAATATTATAAGGTCTTATTTGAGTCGGAGGCA
>CAZIGP010000020.1:12347-15405 GCA_964538425.1 uncultured Pirellulales bacterium
AGGTCTTTGGCCTGAAGTACCACGGTTCCCAGCAACTCCTGGGCAGGTGATGATTGCGGGTTAGCCGCCGCCGACTCTCTGGCGATCCGGATCGCCAGTTCGTGGTTCTTCTGAGCCAGATAGGCGCTGCTCAGCGTTCGAGAGGCTCGGATATCGGCAATTGAACAGCATCGCGAAATTCTTGAAGCTTTGCTGCAACGTGATCGAATAGCAGCCGAGCAAGCACTCGTGAATCACATTTGCAATAACCACCCAGTCATTCAACGAATGATACACAACCACCAATCCAACACTTGACCTAGCCGATAGAAGGAAACCTAAGTATGAATCAAGACCATCCCGTTAGTGAAACAAGCCTGCCGAATCGCCGTCATTTTTTAACACAAGCAGGCGGCTCTCTTACTTTGGCTGCCTTGGCAGCAAAGAACAGTTGGGCAGTTAACACAGCACCAAATAAGATTCGGATCGGTGTCGTAGGCGGTAATTTTGGCACCCAGTTTTATTTTCATGAACATCCCGATTGCATCGTTGAAGCCGTTAGCGATCTACGCGCCGATCGTCGTGAGCGTTTGATGAAGGTGTATCGATGCGCGAAGTCTTACGAATCGCTGGAAGAGTTAGTGCTTGATAAAAACATCGATGCCGTTGCGATTTTTACTGATGGTCCTTTACATGTCGACCACGTCACCAAAGCAATGAAGAATGGCAAACACGCGCTAAGCGCCGTTCCTGCGGCTTGGGGTACGCTCGAACAAGCTGAGCAACTACGTGATATTGTTACCAAGACAGGTTTAACTTACATGATGGCGGAAACATCCTACTATCAGCAAGAAACCATCTCCGCACGAAACTTCTATAAGGAACATAAATTCGGCGATCTCTATTATTGCCAATCGTTCTACCTGCATGATGGGCTCGAGCAGTTGTGCTTCGAAAATGGCAAACGAACATGGCGATATGGCGTGGCGCCAATGCATTATCCTACCCATTGCACAGCCCATCTGGTCGGCGTCACGGGCAAGCGACTAACCGAAGTGGTTTGTTATGGCTGGGGCGACGACAATCCAATTCTAAAGGACAATGTGTACAACAATCCGTTTTGGAATGAGTCGGCATATTTCAAAACCGAGGACGGCCACGCCTTTGAGTGTCGGATATGGTGGAAGGGAGCACATCGCGGCGGGGAACGAGCCGAATGGATCGGTGACAAAATGAGTTTTTATGGTTATCTCCCTAATGGATTGGGTCCGTTAATCCTCCGCTCAGGATCACAAACGGAAAAAGACGATGCCGGCTTCGTCCGCAATCTTCCAAATTATGAGCCATATCAACAGCCCGAGTGGTGGAGCACCGACCTCCTGCCGGAGCCATTGCGACATGATAGTGAGCATCAGGGGTCACACACGTTTTTGACTCACGAATTTGTTGATTCTCTTGTTCAAAGACGTAGGCCAGCCATCGACCTTTATGAATCGTTGGCTTACACGGTACCTGGCATTGTGGCACACCAGTCGGCATTACAAGGTGGCGCGCTGCTAAAAATACCTCAATTCGATCGGTCCTGATCAACCGAAAAATTAAAACTTTGTTTTTGAGTATCAACTCTGGAAATGAAAATCACCGCAATTGAGACTCTCGTCTGCCATGCGCGCATGCGCAATTGGGTGTTCATCAAAGTAGTTACTGACCAACCTGGTTTATTCGGTTGGGGAGAAGCAACACTGGAATGGCACACGCGAAGCGTTGTTGGCGCCATCGAAGATTTGTCACAATTACTAATCGGCGAAGACCCCACTCGTATCGAGTATTTGTGGCAGATGATGTGGCGGCAGCATTTTTGGCACGGCAGTGGCATCGTGCGATCGACAGCCATTGCAGGGATTGATTTAGCCCTATGGGACATTGCTGGTAAACATTACGGCGTTCCGTGTCATAAATTATGGGGCGGACCAGTGCGAGATTTCATTCGGCTCTATTGTCACTTGGGAGGTGGTGACATGGAGAGCTTTTATAATACACCTGTTGATAACGCACGGCGCTTTGCCGAACTTGCTCAACAAGCTGTTGCCGACGGCTTTACTGCGTTCAAGTCAATGGCCGTCCCACCTACAATGCCCATCGAAGGTCTCAAGCCGATTGAGGCAGCCAATGCGTGCGTCGCCGCGATGCGTGATGCGGTTGGCACAGGCATTGATATTATGGTCGATTGTCATGCCCGCCCCTCTCCCGCAATGGGAATGATGTTCGCAAAAGCGCTCGAACCATACGGTCTTTATTTTCTTGAAGAACCCTGCTGGCCAGAAAACATTGATGGCCTTGCCGCGATTAACGCAGCCGTCCCAACGCCGATTGCGACTGGTGAGCGAGTCACGCACTTAGCCGCATTTCGCGATTTGTTCGCAGCGCGCGGTTGCGAAATCTGCCAGATTGATATCACCCATTGCGGTGGCTTTAGTGAAGCGCGACGTGTTGCTGCCTTGGCCGATGCTTATCGAATCGCGCTAGCACCACACAATCCCCAAGGTCCGGTTAGTACCGCAGCGTCACTAGAATTTGGCTTTTCACAACCGAACTATATTATTTGTGAAACAGTTCATGCAGATGTGCCTTGGAGAGCCGATATAGTTGAAGAAGGATTTCTCATCGACAAAGTTACTCGCACTGTGAAACCAAACACAAAGCCCGGCTTAGGGATTTCTATCAACGAAGACGAAGTGCGAAAACATCCATTTCAACAGGAAGTTTTGCAGAGAGTTTTTTATCGAGATGGGGCTGTAGGAGATTGGTAGCTAATAAGCTCGTTAGCTTCAAGATACTTTCTGCTTTTGACATGTGGTTTGGCTGGAAGTGACCATTACATCGTTTGATAGTTGTCTTGCTCGTTTACCGCGTTGTCCTGATTAAAGCCAGTCCGACAACAGGATGGAACGATGAATGGAAGCAGCCTGGATCACTTGTTGCAGTTCGACGTATTCATCGACCGTGTGCGCTTGCGTGATGCTTCCAGGACCGAACACGATGGTTGGCACACCAGCCGGCATCCAACCAGCATCGGATC
>CAZIGP010000021.1:0-2623 GCA_964538425.1 uncultured Pirellulales bacterium
CACCCAAGTGGAAGAAGTGCGACTTGAAGACAAATCTCGCTAAGCCTCGAAACTCGGCATCTGACAAATTAACCCGTGCCGATCAAGAAACCACTTTAAGTTCCTCGGCTCGTTTTGCAGCATCACGCGCGCGAGCTTTCAGCACTTCGCGATACATGTAGACGCTGAAACAAGTAATCAAGGCGAACGGCATGCCCATCATCAGCAGAATGCTATAAAAATAACCGCGGACCAAACTGACATGCCGCGGGTCGTTTGCAGCGACTCCGTCTTTACAGGTGGGACAGGCCGAAGCAATATTCGCGATGACCAATACGACCACAATCGCTAAAAGCAATGAGACAGCATTCTGAAACGATTTTCGAAACATGGCTACGCTTATGAAATGTCGAGAATTTTAATCGTCCGAATTTGTGAGTGGCTTGTAATCACTGGAGCACGACCCGCGCCTGCATTTATTCTATCACCCGGCTTTTCGGCAGGATAGAGATGATACAGCATCACGTAGATTACAACGCCGGTGATCGAAACATACAACCAAATAGGAAATGTCCACACGGCCCATTTGCGGTGGGCACGACGGCGATCGCGATAGCCAAGGTAAATTGTAATGCCAGCCAAAAACGGCACAGTAATCGCCAATGCAATATGGCTGAATAAAATTGCCAGGTAAATTGGTTTCACGGATGCCGGCCCTGCAAACGGCACGTGGCCTGCCGAAGTATAGATTTGCAAGTAAGTGTGATAAGTAAGGTAGCAGGCTAAAAAAGCAATCGACACAAAAAACGCCGCCATCATGGCTCGTTTATGGGCTTCTTCTCTTCGCTGTTTAATCAGCACATAGCCAACGATCAATAGCACCGTGGCCGTGGCATTCAGTGTAGCATTGACGGCGGGAAGGTATTCAACAAATGAAGGCATGACTCAAGAATCGTTAACTTACAAAGACATACGAGGGTTGGTGAAGTTCAAATAATAAATTGAATATTAATTTTCAAAACCCATGATCCAGCACAAGTTTTGGTAATTTAGTGATTCACTTTTCGCTTTGCTTCTTGGCGTCTTCAGGGCCTGGCGGTTCTGTTTTGTCGCGAGTTGTTGTGGTCTCTTCTTTTAGTAGTTTGCGAATTTCGGTTTTCAATTCTGCCACTTTGACAACATCCAACAGATCGAAACTGCCGCAGATTTTCCCTTCGCGATCGATCAGCAGCGCTTTGTTCATGTGAATTCCAGGGCCGACCACTTGTAAGAACACTTCTTTACCAATGCGGGTGATGTAATCTAATTCGCCAGTAAGAAATACCCAACGGCCGCGCTCGGCGCCAAGCTTATCGGCATATTTTTGCAGCACTTCTGGCGTATCTTGCTCCGGATCGCAAGAGATACTGACAATGCGAAAGTCTGGATCGGTAATTTCATCTTGCACGCCACGCAGCGCTTGATTCAATTGCCAGCAAGACGCCGGGCAGTTTGAAAAGAAAAAACTGCCGATCCACACTTTGCCAGCCAATTCTTTAGATTCAAACGGTTGTCCGCTACGTTCCGTGAGATGAAAATCTTTAATCGTCGGCCCTTTTTCCGGTGCCGTGTGATCTTTTGTTACCGCTGTTTTTACTTTGCTTCGATGCCGGGGGGCGTCGTCATTTATCTTCCGGATGGCCACCCACGAGCCGTAAGCCACCGAGCCAACCAGAATTAAGCCAACCCAAAACACTACTGCGCCATTTTTCATGTTGCATCCCTCGTAGCTCGCACAGCAGCCACGCGCCATGCCAAAGTGAAAGTAACTATCACAAATACTAGCGTGACGATTAAACAAAGCCAGGTTGCCGGCAACTGCTTGGTAACCGCTTCATATTTTTCCAAGGGGGCATTCCAGTAAAGCAGTCGGCGCAAGAGCGCTACGCAATAGGTCAGCGGATTAAAAGCGATGACCCAGGCCATCCAATTACTCGTGGGCTGAAAAAACGCGCCCGAAAGCAACCACATCGGCATCAGAAACACCATCATGATGGCATGAAATCCTTGGGTCGATTGCATCGGCCACGCGATGGCTAATCCGAGCGATGTCAGCGCAAAGCCGACAATAAACAAATGCATTAGCACGAGAATCGCAGTCAGACCATCAAGTGGCAATGATAGTGTAAAACCAAGTAATAAAAATATTGCCGCATGAGCAACAGCAATGATCGTTCCTCCGAGCACTTTGCCGATGACCAACGACCAGCGAGGAATCGGCGCGACAAGCACGCCTTGCAAAAAGCCTTCTCGCCGATCTTCGATGACCGAAATGGTTGCGAAGATCGCGGTGAAGAGCAAAATCATTACCAGGATGCCAGGAAAAAAATACTCGCTATACGAACCTTTATACGCGTTACCTGGCCATTGAAACGACGTGCTGACTAGCCCGCTAAATAGAATCCAAAAAATAATCGGTTGCCCCAGCGCGCTAAACACGCGATTTCTCTGCCGAATGAACCTTACCCATTCGCGACGACACAACGTCCACGCCGCCAGCCATGGCCGTGAAACAACGGCTGGCACAGTGCGATTGGCCGTGTTCATCGAGTCAGGCGAGATGGTCAGAGACATGGCAGGTAATAGTGCGGTAGGAAAACAAACG
>CAZIGP010000021.1:2633-8606 GCA_964538425.1 uncultured Pirellulales bacterium
GGTGAGCCTGCGCCTGTTTCATCAACAAGCTGCAAACGGTGAATTGCTAAAGTTAATCGACGGTCTCCAAACGATGTCCCGTGCGGGAAATAAAAACATCTTCCAGAGTTGGTTTCCCCAACGTAATTGCATCGATTTGCCCCGGAAAGGCTTCTACAATTCGGGCAATCCATTCGTGCCCCTGAGGTAGTTCGAGACGAACGTTATTATCCAGCACGCTCGCCGAAAAACCGAAACGCGATTGAATTCCTTCAGCTAAATGTTCAGGGGAGGCCGCTTCGATCGTGATCGAATCCAAACGGCCAAGATCGAGAATTGCGATCCGATCCGACTTGTCGGCCTCTTCCAGCAAGTGAGTGGTTAGCGCTACGGTGACGCCGTCTTCCGCACGAAGCTGACGCAGGTAATCCCACATGTCGGTGCGGGCTGCTGGGTCGAGCCCCGTGCTTGGCTCATCGAGCAACAACAATCGCGGACGGTGAAGCAGTCCTTTGGCCAATTCAACTCGTCGCCGTAAGCCACCGGAGAGAGTTTCGACACGATCTCGCTGGCGGTCGGTGAGCTTGAATTTCTTGAGTAACTCAGTAATCCGATTTTTCAAATCACTGCCACGGATGCCGTAAAGATGTCCTTGATGTAATAAGTTTTCCGCTACCGTTAATTTGCGATCGACACTAGGCGACTGAAACACCACGCCAATGTGCTGACGGATTGCAAATATTTCCTGACGCAAATTAAAACCCAGCACGGTTGCTGTGCCTTCTTGCAGTGGCAACAGGGTAGAAAGCAAACGAAACAGAGTCGATTTGCCGCCGCCGTTGGGCCCTAGAAAAACGAAAATCTCACCAGCAGCTACTTCAAAAGAAACGCTGTCCAGTGCCTGCCGCTCGCCGTAGCGATGTGCGACTTTGTCAACACGAATGGCGGCATCCGACAACATGATTATTTATTGTGTTCAAGCGGTAGCTGATTTAACGGCTGTTCATCCGCCGCTTTTTCATGCGCCACCTTGTGTTTTGTCGAACGTGGCTCTGCCGCGTGGTAACGACGTTCTTCCGATGCCGTACGCATCCGCAAGCCCACATCGGGCACTAACATCAAAATCAAAAAGATAGACATCATCGCTGCCGGAATTGTGAGCACGAACTTCCAGTTGGCTTCATAAAGCACATGCATGAAGAACAAAATCACGAGCATCGCCTTAGTGCACGAAACAGCCATCATAAAGGCCCAGCCAATTTGCGGCTGATCGTGCCAAGGCCAATAAGAAGAATAGGTAAAGAACGAACAGGCCGTCAAAAAGCACAGCGCGATAAACACATACATGTACTTGGCGATGCCGCCATGTCCTTCATGGCTACCGTGTGAATCGTGGCCGTGTGAATTATGGCCGTGGTTGCCATCGTGAGTTTCAACAATCGGGCCGTGGGCGTGAGTTGTCATAAAGGAAAGCGGTTAGCGACTGGCAAGAAGCAATTAGTTAAAGGATTCAAGCTAGCAAGTTAGCTACTAATCGCCCTCTTGCTTTTAGAACAAATACAACAAGGGAAATAGGAAAATCCATACGAGATCCACGAAATGCCAGTAAAGGCCGGTGTTTTCAATGGTGCCGGCTCGCGATGCGTCGAGCCGCACGAACAACAAAACGACAAACACGATGAGTCCAACGATCACGTGAATGGCGTGAAACCCGGTGAGCAAAAAATAAGTGCTAGCCCACATGTTGCCACCTGGAATAACGAATGGCAATTTCAACCACGAATGCTGATCGTTCAGCCCTTCAAGATGAATGTTTTCGTGCGCGGATTCATGGATGTCGTCGTGCGGCGGGTAAATTTTGTCACTCAGTTGCATCAAATCAAGGTTCGGATCTTCCAAGTCTTTTGAAAGCGATTTGACTAACTCCATCCTGGAGCGAACTTCGGCAAGGTTGCCGCTAATAGCGGCATATTCTTGTTCCACGGCCTCCGACCACGGTTTTTGGTCAAGTTCTTTAACCTTGGCAAGCTCCTGCTCACCAAGTTCTTCTTTCAAACTTGCATCTTCCGCGCCAAGTTCCGAACTCAAGGTCGTTAGCCTCGCTCGTACTCCAGATCCATAATAGAGATTTGGCTTTTCGTAGATCTGACTGTGCGGCATCCAAGGATAAATTCCGTGTGCGAATTTTGCATTATATTCATAAGCTTTCACGCCCAAGAACACACAGCCTAAGATAAAGGTCACTAGCATCAATAATTTTGCTAGGCCTTCCTTATTCATCTTTGCGGCTTCGAGCGCTAACACCACGCTGACGCTCGAGCAAATAAGCACGAACGTATTAAACGCTCCGATCGGCTCGCTCAAATGCACTTCGTGAGGGCGTGGCCAAGTGGGAGCACCGAATCGCAACACCACGTAGGTGCCGATCAACCCGGCAAAAAACATAATTTCAGTCGACAGGAACAACCACACGATGGCTTTGCCGTTAGAAATCGGCAGGCCAGGTTGATATTCCAACTTCAGGTGATGATGCGCATGGTCGGTATGCGCGTGAGCAGTAGCGGACATAAATATCTAGTTGTCTAAGTGACGGGTGTCAGGTGAATTGGTTGTTTTTGCGTAAGTATCGAAGAGCTTCGGATGAATCTCCGAAGAAATCATGGAACGATCTATTTCGCTTTGTTCGAACTGTGGCGAAACGATGAGTAGCACGAGCATTGCGGGTAAATAAACCAGCGAAGCGCGAAGCAAGCCGCGGGCAGTCCGGTCATTGCGTCGCCAGCAGAATAGTGCAGCAGCAATTAGGTAAGCAGCCCCCAAAGTGATGGCGCCGACAATGTATGCCCTGCCGGCGAGCTGCAACATAGGAAGTAAGCTGATCGGAAGCAACGCCAGCGATCCAAGCAATGCTTGTAAACCGGCACGCCGACCCGTGGGATCGACGACGGTTAGCATTTGCATTCCAGCGGCTCCGTATTGTTGGCGGTAGATCCAAGCGATTGCCATAAAGTGCGGAAACTGCCAGAGGTAAACAATCAAAAATAAAGCGGCAACGCGCAAGCCGCCTGGCATAGGTCCCGAGGTAAGCGAAAACGATGCCTCAACGGCAGACCAGCCCATGAGTACGGGGAGCGCACCTGCAATCGCGCCAACGGCGGTATTGGCCGAGCTCTTTGCCTTCATGGGGGTGTAAACAACAACGTACAGAAACCATGTGAGCAAACCAAACATAGCCGTGGTCAAATTCACTAGGCACGTTAAATACGAAACTCCAACACTCAAGGTTGTAATTCCAAAAGCAATCGTTTGGCGAGCATCTAAACGGCCCGAAGGCAGTGGACGATCGGCTGTGCGCGGCATTAAAGCATCACGTCGACGTTCGATCCATTGATTGAATGCACTAGCGCTAGCAGCGACGAGGGCTGTACCAAGCAGCGTATGGAATAATGTCCAAGGCTCCGGTGGTCCCCAACTACCGACGTAAGCCGAGACGGCGACCACTACCAAAACCAGTGTGGCGATGCGCGGCTTGCTCAGTTCCAAATAATCGCTCAACCGAGCCAGTAACATGCTGCGGCGAGAAACACAAACGGCGGTAGTTGAAGTGCTCATGCAGCGGCTCCTTTGAACTGCGCAGTTTGCGGCAGCGAGAGCGGCTGAAATTTAAGCATCCGCACGGCAAAGATAGCGAGCACGGTGGAGATCGCAAGAATTAATGAACCGACAGCCACATGCGCTGTGGTAATTTGTGATTGAGCCCAGCCTTTCGCTTGTACCGTAATGTTGGCTAGCCATTGCCAATCGGACAAAAACTCAGGAGCACCGTAATTGACAAACCACGTCGCGGCGCCCAGTAACAACTCACACACTACCAAAGCGACTAACAGAAACGCTGGCACAACCAGCGGTTTGGCCTGTGGAGTTTTTCGTCGAAAGGATAATGCGGTTACAACGATGTGTACGGCGAGTGCCAAACCAACAACGATATGAAATACGATAAACGTGCGAAAAACTGCATGAGACGATGCCGGATTGAAATGCCGCAGTTGTGCTCCCAGCACCAGTTGCAAATACGCCAGTAACGGAGTTGCAATCGCGAGCGTCGCGAGCGCATAAGCCGGTGGTGTTTCCACAGTACGGCCGCCATTTTTCCAGCGCTGCGAAGTAACGGTGGCAATCGCCGCCGTCAAAGCAAAAAACGCTGGGCCAAAACAGCCATGAATCTTGGCAATAGTTTGTTCATCAAACAGAACGCGCACACCACCGAGCACTCCTTGAAAAATCATGGCGGCTAAAGCAGTCAGCGACAAAACTTTCAACCATCGTGGCTGACGCGTCAGCCACACAATGACGCAGAGTGCAATGGTGATTAGGCCGACGAGCGAGGCAAATAATCGATGGCCATGCTCAATAAAAATATCCCACGGCCCGAGCAGCCATGTTTCGAGCGGATAAAGAAATAGGTTATATCCGTAGGTATTAGGCCAATCGGGTACAGCCATGCCCGCCTGGTAGGTCGTCACCAATCCCCCGATCCAAACCAACGGAAACGTGGCGCAGCACAGCACCAGAGCCAAGCGATGTGGCCAGCGAGAAGGCTCAGAGTTCAGGGTTCGAAGTTCAGACACGGCGGGCAAATTTAAATTTCAGATTACAGAACTTTTAGTGCCCCATCTCTTCCGAAACGTGTGGGCGGTCCTTCGGTGGTGGTTGAGTCTGTGGATAAAAGTCTTCATCCACCTCGGGCGAGTTGTATTCGTACGGGCCGCGATAAACGACCGGTTGAAAATCAAAATTGCCGTGCCCCGGTGGGCTAGGAGCTTGCCACTCCAGGCCGTTGGCATGCCATGGGTTGCGTCCCACGCGTTTGCCCAAAAACAGGCTGCCAAAGAAATTCACAATGAATACGACCTGCACTGCCACAAGTAAAATGGCAGAGATCGTGATGAAAGCGTTTGTCGGCTGTAAATGTTTGAAGGTTTCCCAGTGCCATGTATCGGCATAGCGGCGTGGTTGGAAATTCGCACCAATGATGTGCATCGGGAAGAAGACGCAATTGAGCAGCACAAACGTAAAAAAGAAGTGCACCTTGCCCCAAAATTCGCTCATCATGCGACCAAACATTTTGGGGTACCAAAAATAAATCGCACCAAACACGCCCATTACCGTTCCCGAGAATAACACGTAATGGAAGTGAGCAACGATGAAGTACGTATCGTGAATGGCAATGTCGACGGGCGTAGCCGCCATGAAAATGCCCGAAAGTCCGCCGATGATGAACATCGACACGAACGAAACCGCAAACAACATTGGCGTGGTGAATTGAATCTTTCCGCCCCACATCGTACCCAGCCAATTAAATGTTTTGATGGCGCTGGGCAGTGCAATCATCATGGTGCTGACCATAAATGTCATGCCTAAGGCCGGGTTCATTCCGGAGACGAACATATGATGTCCCCAAACGATGAACCCTAATCCGGCAATACCCGCAATCGAGTACACCATCGGCTTGTATCCGAAAATGGGCTTGCGCGAGAAGCATGCCAAAATGTCGCTAACCATACCCATTGCGGGCAAAATCATGATGTACACAGCCGGGTGGCTGTAGAACCAAAATAGATGTTGCCAAAGCAGCGTTTGTCCGCCGCCAGCGGTGATCGATTGATTGTTGATCGTGATACCTTCAGGCGTAAAAAATCCGGTGCCCAATGTACGATCCATCAACTGCATGAAGCCAGCGGCGGTAAGCACCGGCAGAGCAAAAGCCTGCAAGACCGCGGTAATAAACATTGCCCAAATCGTGAGCGGCAAACGAAACATTGTCATGCCGGGCGCACGCATTTGAATGATCGTGGTCATGTAATTGACCGAGCCCATCATGGACGACACGCCGACAAAAGTAAGGCCGATCAGCCACAACGTTTGCCCCATTCCGCTCCCCGGCGCAGCCTGAATGTTCGACGATAACGTAGGGTACGATGTCCATCCCGACGA
>CAZIGP010000021.1:8616-15208 GCA_964538425.1 uncultured Pirellulales bacterium
TGCCGGCCACATAAACCAATAACTCAGCATGTTGAGCGTCGGAAACGCCATATCGTCGGCGCCGATCATTAGCGGGATCAAAAAATTGCCAAAGGCGCCGGCAAGAACGGGAATAATCACCAAGAAGATCATCACCGTAGCGTGCATTGTGAACAGCATCGTGTACGCTTCCGGTGACATCTGCCCACCTTCGGCGGCGAACAAATGCCCGAAGATCGGTACTTCCGTCCATGGCCAGGCAATTTGCCATCGCACGGCGAGAGCCAACAAACCGCCCACCAAAAACCACAACAGCGTGGAAAACAAAAATTGAATACCGATGACCTTATGGTCTTTCGAAAATACGTATTTGCTGAGGAAGCTGGCCGTGTGGGCGTGGCCGGCGTCGTGAGCCATGTCATGTGTGTGAGAACTAACCGTTACGCTGCTCATTCAGATACCTTTTCCGCTTGAACGATATTCGATGATTCGGTGATGTTCGAAGACCCATTGCTATTCGAGGACGCAGCGATACTTGCAGCAGCGTCGCCGGAATTTGCAGCCGTGCCCGAAGTCGTGGCCGGGTTTTGTGTTGCTTCTTGGCGAGTTTTCAAATCCGCCAGATATTTTTCGTAAGACGATCGCGATTCGATCGTAATGCGGCCTTTCATTTTGTAGTGGCCCCAGCCGCAAAGCTCAGCACAAACAATATCGAACTTGCCTTCTTGAACGGGACGGAACCAAACCGGAATTTTCATGCCCGGCACGGCATCTTGCTTCACGCGCAGGTTAGGCAAGAAGAAACTATGGAGCACGTCGGCGCTCTTGAGATCGACCAGCGTTTCTTCATTCACTGGGACATGCAATTCATTGACGTCAAACAAATCATCGCGAGTGCCTAATACACCGTCTTCGCCGGGATACCGTAGTCGCCATTCAAACTGTCGGCCGGTGACTTCGACCGTAGGCGCCATCGGTCGGCCTGCTTCCGTAGGCCTCCGCATTTTCGCCGCCGCCCAAGTGTTCATTTGGTAAATGGCGATAAACAGCAGCGTGGCGGCAGGGACAATGGTCCAGCAAATTTCCAGCGTATGGCTGCCATGGGTGAATTTTACTGGTCGCTTGTTGGTTTTGCCGTCATATCGCCAGAGGAAATAAAAGAGTGCCAGCTCAGTGGCAATAAAGACGATGCCTGTCAGCACCAAAATGAACATGAACAAATGATCGATATGATGTCCGATATCGGAAACATCGCGTGGTAGCCAGTTGTCGATCGCCGGCGCCACAATAAATGTGCCTACGCCGAAAATCGTCACACACAAAAACAAAATGGACCAAAACTTACCCACAGTCGCCTCGGATATTGTTAATTTTTGAGGATGATCAAATTGCGTCTCTGCGGTTTAAACAAAATTACAATCGTTCACGCGCCGGAGTAATAACTTCGGGAGCATATTGGCTGCCAGGCTCGTAAGGTAATGCCAGCACGAAATCGACCACGTGCCAGATATCATCGGGCGTCATGCCAGGAGTTTGTGCAATGCCAGGCATTTGCGAAGCAAAAACGCCGTTGTGCAGGCGATAAAAAAGCTCGAAGGGTTCGCGGCCGCCGCGGAAAATTCCTTGTCGCAAGTTACGCGGCTCACTCATGCGGGCAGGCAAAGTCGCATGGGTCAGAGCCTTTTCTAGATTACCCAATTTTCGTTGTTCGTCGTCGCGTGCTTCACCTTCAAGATCGCTCAAGCGCGCCCAACCATCAGTAACTCGTTTATCGAGTTTTGAAATCGGTTCGTTCCATAAATCCCAAACCATTTGACCATCGCCAAGTGCAGTTGGGCCGTGGCATTTGACGCAGCCGCCGGTGGAATAAAACACTTTCTTGCCAGCTTCAATCGAATCGCGAGAACCAAAGTTGCTCGGCGGGTTGGGAATTTGCGTCACTTGGCTGGCAGCGCCTTGCCATTTTGAAATGGCGCCTGTCGGGCCTTGCATAATCTCACCAACCAAAAAATCGGACGTGGTTGGCACTTTATCGTTTTCACCGAGTTCATTGGAAACATATTCAATCAAGGCAATTTCAGTCTGGCCGCGATAACTCAAATACTTCACATATTCAGCGAGCGCTTCCACTTGGTCTTTTGCGAGCAGTTTGAATGACGGCATGGCAGTGCCGGTGATGCCTTCGTTTAAAACTCGCATCAAATCATCGTGGGTTGGCGGATAGTTCGACGCCGTCGATTTGAACTTATAAAGGCCCTGGCGATAATCACGCGGATAAGGCTTCAAAAAAGCCGCAGTCGGCCCCATCCCATCTCCCGTCACGCCGTGGCAGTGCGCACAATGCTCACGAAACAAACCACGCTTGGCCCCTTTTTGGTCACTGCGTACCGGGCCAGCAGCCATCGTAATTTTTTGTAGATCGAGTCCGGTTTCAGGCAGCACGTAAGGATCGTCGGGTGTGCCGAATAATGCCTGCAGAATGTTGCCGATTTGCTCAATGTGCTGATCGGTTAAATCTTTATCCGCGATCAAAACTTCATTTTGTCGAAATTGTGGCGCGGGAGTCTTTCCGCATCCAGTAAAGCAGAGGAACATCGCCGCGAAAATTACGACGAGCGGTATTGTCCCGAAAATTTTCATGAGAGAGCGATCGGTTGTTGCTAAATCCTTACAGAATTCAGCAAGCATTGATTGGGTTTCGATTCTTGTAAATCAGTTTGGAATCAAATAACGATTATCTTGCTGCCAGCTTACTGGCAGGAATTTTAATTTCTTTGAAATCGCGGACTTCATCGGGTTGCAGAGTGATCGTAAACCGACCATTGGCCTGCGATTTTACGTCACCCGCCTCAATCGCCAGCGCACCGTTGCTGCCGGTTGAAGCTTCGTGCCAAAGCTGAAATTCAAGCGGAACGCCAGCAGGCAGGTTTTTAATCTCAAACGTGCCATCCTTGGCAGATACGGCCATGTAAGGATGTGGTTGCACAAGTACGTAACCTTTCATCCAGGGATGGATGTTGCAGGTCACCGTGGCCGGGGCCGATTCGGCTGAGCCAAGCTTCTGCTCGGCTTCACGATTAGCAGAAATAATTACGTTAAACGGTGGATTGGCTGAAAGTGCAGCGTTGGTGTTGTGACCTACGGGGTCCGAATTTTTGATCAGCAGCGGTTGAGAAGTGCGAACCGTAGCAACATGTGGCTCAAAACGGCAACCAATGTTGTCAAGCAACACAGGCTTGGTAGCCGTAGCTTCGTAGTCAGGATGAACTTCGACCTTGCGATTGCGAACAAATAGCACCACATTCGCGAGGCCTTTATCGCTGCCGATCTGAATCGATTCATCCACGAGAGGATGTTTACTGCACACTTCCTGATCTTTGTTGACATCAATCGCTTTTGCTGCAGGCGGGTTGCCGTCGAAGGCAAATCGGCCTTTCAGCGTGGCCCAGCCGGTGGCTTTGGCAGCAGCCTGTCCCTCCGTCGCACCGCCCCCCGCCGAACTTTTGCTGGCCAGGGCCGTCCGGATTTTATCGACTTCCTCGTCGTTTGTTTCGTAACTCGCGACGACAAGCTGGCCACAGCCCGCGCAAGTGAGGAGGAGAGCACAAAAAATAGCATTGATGAACAGGATAGGCTTCATCACATTTTTTCCGTAGTTAACAATCTCCAGCTCGACTGCCGATCAGTAGTTGCTACTGCTACCTACTAACACTACTGCTTATTAAAGTCGTTACTTATTAAACTGGGCCGGATCGAGCTTAATGGTGCCCAGGTCATTGTCACCGGCCTTAACCGTGTACTTAAACCGGCCTTTTGCCCAACCAGCATCTTTTCCATTCACTTCAGCTTTTTGCACGTAGCCCGATTTTTCTTGCCAAACTTGAATTTCCAATTCCGTGCCGGTTGGCAGATTTTTCAGTTCAAAAGAGCCGTCTTTCCCCGACACCGCCATATAAGGATGGGGTTGAACTAATAGCCAGCCCTGCATCCAAGGATGAATGTTGCAGCTAATTTTTGTAGGAATTGTCTCACCGAGTTTTAGAGCCGGACGGTCGATCGACGATTGGGGAGGAATGATCACATTGAAGGCTTCATTGACCGCCAAAGATGCATTGGTATTGTGCGCAACCGGGTCCGGATCAGTGTTCTTCAATTCCAGTGGCTGACCGGTCCAATAGGTCACCACGTGCGGATCAAAGCGGCAGTTTTTATTGTCGACGACCGCTTTGTCTTTTTTCTTGGCTTCATAATCGGGATGAATTTTTACATCCTTCGTCCGGACCCAAACGATAACGTTGGCCATTTCGCCGTCTTTGCCGACAACTAAAGATTCATCGACCAAGTCGTGCTTGCCGCAAACTTGTTGGTCTTTATCGATGTTCAACTTCGCAGGTTCAGGTGCTTTGCCGTTATAAACAAATTTGCCTTTCAACGTTCCCCAATCCCCAGAGGCTGGAGCAGCAGAAGGGGCTGCCGAAGCATCTGCGACTTCCGTCGAAGCAGCAGGTTTTGCATCAGCAGGCTTTGCATCGGCAGGCGCGGTCGCAGTCTCATTGCTTGAACTGGGCGCCGTTTTTTTGGTAGTACGTCGATTCGCCTTGCTGTCACCGCAACCAACAAAAGCAATGGTCAGCATTCCGACGAGCGTGAGGGTCGTAAATTTTGCGTACATCATTTACCTCCTTACCGGTTGGAGCCGGGCCTAAACAGGTGGGTGGATTAGTTGGTGCGAGATGGGTTACTGGTTGCACCAGCGGCGGGTCTAATTAATGGCTTGACTGTAAATTGTTGTTTTGTAAAGCGGTCCCAATTCATCAACAAATCGACTACACCGTCTAACTGTTGCGTACTGGTGCCGCGGAACAATGCTTGATCGACCGGCTTGTCATAAGGAATGTTGACCGGCATGCCGGTGTAAGGCAACGAGCGTTTTGGATTGGCAACCCAACTGTGTACATAATCGGGTCGCAACCGTTTATGAACATCGACTAATTGAGGTGCCAAAGCGCGAACGCTGCCAGCGGGCGTAAAGTCGCCAATCAAGTGACACTTTACGCAAAAATTGTTGTCGGTGACGATTTTCAATGCATCGACCAAACGATTCGGATGCGACAATTGAGCTTCGCTCAAATAATCATCGCTCGTGCGGCCGTCAAACTCGTAAGGCGTAGGCACGTTGTCTCGAGCTGCAAAAAACTCGACGAGCGCCGTTGCATCGGCCGAACTCATGTTGAACTTCGGCATTCGTAATACTGTGGCAGGCCGAATTTTAAACGGATCAAGTAAAAAGTCGTGCAACCAACTGGTTTGGACTTTTCGTCCTTCGCCAATCAGCGGCGGTGGTAGCCAACCCCAGGCTTCTTCCGGTTTAGCATTAGGATTAATTTTCAATTCATCTGCCACGACAACCGGATAAATCCAGTTGCCCAAATCACCACCTAAGCCAGCAAATTTTTGCAAAATACGATTCGATGGCACTAGTGGGTTTTTGGCGCCGACAAGCCAAGGCTTCCCTTCAAGCAAGGTATCCTGCCACAGGACGAATCGCGTGCCGGTTCCGCCCCCTTCAAAGGTTTCGCCTTGCTCATTTTCATCGGAAGTAATTAGCTGACCTTTGGAATCGGTCATCGGAGCGCCATAGAGCCGAGCGTGGAACATGCCACGGCGGTCTTGCTTGAGCGAAGCATCAATCTCTTGCGGCGTGAAATGTGGCAATAAGAACGGGTAATCAGTCGATTGGATGGCCGCGCCTAGTTCCCCCGATTTGAAAGCCACATCCCAAGTGTCGAAATCAATCTGGTGGCAACCCGCACAATTGAATTTTTCTAGCACTTTTGTGCCTTCAACAATCGCCTTTTCGCGAGGATTGTTGGCGTACGTCGCCAAATACTGTGGCGCTGGTGGTTCAGAAACCAAGCCAAGTACGAACGTCATTACCGCTTCAATTTCTTCCTCATTGAATGGGAATTGCGGCATCCGCAGCCGTTCGTTGTAACCTTTGGTTTCCGTCTTCTTGAAATCGTAGCTGCGCGGTTCATGAAGTTTTTGCCAGAGGAAACCTTCTCGCTCGTGGCCAAGCAACTTTTCCATCAGCCAGCCTTCGTTGGCGGGCAGTTGTTGAATTTCAAATTCAAGGTGGTCGTGATCCACACCAGCATGTTCGGCAGCATGGCCGCCCGTGCCTTCATCATGGCCGCCATTTCCATGAGCAGCCGTAGCTTTCGCTTTCTTGGTCGGCCAGGCATGATGCGTAATGTATTGGCCAATTTGTTCGAAGGCTAATTTCGAAGCGTCTTTGCGACCCCAATCGGCAAGTGCCGTACCAATCGGCTTGGCATCTTCATAGCCTGGAACATCGTGGCAGCCGGAGCAACCGTACTTACTGATGGTGCGACGCCCAACATACAGCAACATTCGGTCAATCTGTTGTTGCTCACTGCTTGGTCCGCCGTTGCTAACCAGCACTGCTTCATCTCCCTTGATACCGGTTGCACGATCGACAGGAATTCCTTCTCGGAGATATTGTTCTGCCCGTTCTGTCGGGAATTTATCCTTGAGATGCAAGAGAGCCAAATCATGAAGTGCTGTGCGGTCGGCTTCAGTCCACTGCGAT
>CAZIGP010000022.1:0-15183 GCA_964538425.1 uncultured Pirellulales bacterium
GGCTCAGTTTCCCGATAATTGACTTGCAGATTGGTCTCCCCTGTTCCACGCAGCAGCTTGCGCGGTTATTCTTGATTGTTGGCATTCGCACCGGTTTACTGGCATTTGCCAGAGATTGTGTCGTGCGAGGGCTTTTATCTATTGCCGTTATAGCGCATGTCTACTGTGAACGAAAACGAAGAACCGATTGATGACGTCCGGCCATTCCAGATTCAATTAGCCGAGCGGATGAAGCGGCTGCCGGCCTATCTATTTGCCCGGCTAAATCAATTGATGTATCAGAAGCGCCGTGCCGGCGAAGACGTGATCGACATGGGAATGGGTAATCCTACCGATCCACCGGCTGACATGGTCATTGAGAAGCTGGCTGAGGCGGCTCGCGACCCTAAAAATCATGGCTATAGCCCGTCGCTCGGTATTATGAGCCTGCGGCGCGAAGTAGCGAGTCGATACTTAAAAAAATGGGGGGTGCGACTCGATCCGGAAAGCGAAGTGATTGCGACGCTGGGCTCGAAAGAGGGTTTCAGTCATTTGTGTTTGGCTTTGATTGGTCCCGGCGATACGGCGATAGTGCCAGCACCAACCTATCCGGCTCACCTCTACGCGGTATCGTTAGCCTCAGGAAATGCTATTACGCTGGAAGTTGCCAATAGCGAACGTTTCTTGTCGAACATTGATTATGTGTGCCAACACATTTTCCCGCGGCCTAAGATGGTGATCTTGAATTATCCGCACAATCCCTCGACGGTGACTGTGGAACAAGATTTCTACGTCGATGCAGTGAAGCTTGCACGCAAGTATGGTTTCATCCTGGTGAGCGATTTAGCTTATGCGGACGTTTGCTTTGACGGCTATCAAGCTCCCAGTTTGCTGTCGGTGAAAGGCGCGAAAGAAGTTGCCGTTGAATACACGACCATGAGCAAAGGTTTCAGCATGGCAGGCTGGCGAGTGGGATTTTGCGCAGGCAATGCCGAAATTATTCGAGCACTCGGCACCGTGAAAGCCTATTACGACTACGGCATGTTTCGGCCGATCCAGATTGCCGCCATTATGGCACTCAGGCACTGTGAATCGGCAGTGGAAGCGCAAGCAAAGGAATACCAACGGCGTCGCGATGTACTTTGCGATGGTTTGCGTCGCATTGGATGGGATGTTACGCCGCCTCGCGCCAGCATGTTTTTGTGGGCGAAAATTCCTGAGCCGTGGGCAAAAATGGGTTCGCTCGATTTTGCGATGAAATTGCTGGAGAAGGGGGATGTGGTTGTCAGCCCTGGGGCTGGCTTCGGCCCGGCCGGCGAAGGTTACTTGAGGCTGGCACTCATCGAAAACGAGAACCGCATTCGCCAGGCAGTGCGAAATATCGGCCGTTGCTTGGAAATGGAAGCGAAAGAAGCCCTGCAGCCGGCGCAGGTCAAGGCGTAAGCTAGACTTGCGCATGGATTCGGCCCAATTTCAGCTTCATGCGCAGATTGAAGAGCGACATTGGTGGTTTGTCGCCCGTCGGCAGATTTTGCGCGACATGGTCAAAGCAATCACTCCACCAACGGGTCGGGGCGACCAAATTGTTGTAGATATTGGCTGTGGTACAGGCGCCAATCTTGCTGCATTGGCAGGCGAGTATCGCTGTGTTGGTGTAGACACTTCTGCTGAGGCAATTGGGTTAGCGAAGTCCCGATTTTCAGGGATCACATTTCTCTGCGGCCAAGCGCCTGCTGAGGTGAAAGCTTGGCTGGCGCGTGCGGACGTGGTGCTACTCACCGATGTTTTAGAGCATGTATTCGACGATCGTGGATTGCTTGAATCGATTGTCGACGTTTGCCCGGTGGGAACCAAATTTGTCGTCACGGTGCCCGCAGATATGCGATTGTGGAGCCCACACGATACAGCGTTTGGTCATTTCCGCCGATATGACGCCGAAACACTGCCACGTGTTTGGGCTGGCCTACCGGTTAGACAGCGACTGTTATCGTACTTTAATTACCGACTTTATCCCGCCGTAAAAGTGGCTCGCACAATCAGCCGTCTTCGTGGACAAAGTTCGGGTGAGTGCAACACAGACTTTCACTTACCTTTATCACCGGTCAATCGGTTGCTTGAGAAGATTTTTGCCGGAGAATCAAGTAAATTACTCAAGATACTGGATTCAAAAGATTCGGCGTATCAACGTGGCGTCAGCTTGATCGCTGTTCTTGAACGCGAGCAACCCGTTCCCTTGGCACTATCTGATTGCAACGACTCAAATTTGCCGCAATTCTCGGCACCTACTCAGCCAGAACTTGTCCCTCTATAATGGCCGGTGCGGCGTAAATTATTGTATTTGCGCGCAAAAAAAGAGGGTTCTTGCTCGCCGGGACAAGAACCCTCCAAGTTGGCTGTCCGAACGTTGGTTTCCCAAGTCCGGAGACCCACAGCCGTAGTGAGCGTATCGAACCGCACATGCCCCAAACTTTAGGGAGGGCCGCGAAGCGCGGAAGCGCCGGTACAATCGAACCTCGAAGTAATTTAGGAATTTGAACCGCAGAGGCGCAGAGAAAACAAAAAGTGGTAGATCTATCTCCCAAATACTGGAAAGGTTGTTCCGGAAATTTTCCCTGGTGTCTCTGCAATTCTGTTTCTGTTCGACATTTCGACGTCTCGTGCGTCACAGTTGCTCAATAACTTTAGCTACCTATGACCCAAATTGCTAAACTTGCCCTGGAAGATGGTACCGTTTATACCGGCACTGCGTTTGGCGCAACCGGAGAAGTCGACGGCGAAGTGTGTTTCAACACTTCGATGACTGGATATCAGGAAATTCTTACCGATCCAAGTTATCGCGGCCAAATTGTCTGCATGACCTACCCGGAAATTGGCAATTACGGCGTCAACGAAGAAGATCTGGAAAGCCCGAAGCCGCATTTGGCCGGGTTTATCGTGCGGCAGGTAAGTCGGCTGGACAGCAATTTTCGGTCAGCAGGATTGTTGCATGAATATCTTGTCAAACACCATATTCCGGGCATCGCGGGTATCGATACGCGAGCGCTCGTTCGCAAGTTGCGAGTTCAGGGTGCAATGAAAGGCATCCTGTCGAGTGTTGATTTAGATGATGCGAGCTTGATTGCCAAAGCCAAAGCCAGCCGTGGTTTAGTGGGCAGAGATTTGGTCCGCGAAGTAATGCCAGATCGCCCGAGAAACTGGAACGAAAAACTACATGAGCTGGCTCGATCCGAAGCATCCATTTCCATGGCCAAGTCAGGCAAAGAAGATAGCGATACGCTACACGTAGTCGCTATTGACTACGGCATGAAGTGGAATATCGCCCGGCACTTGGCCGACATGGGTTGCCGGGTAACTGTACTGCCTGGCACGGCAACTTCGGAAGACATTTTAGCCCAAAAGCCTACCGGCGTGTTTCTGTCGAACGGTCCTGGAGATCCCGAGCCACTCGAATACGCCATTAGTGCCATCCGTGGCGTATTAGGCGAGGTGCCCGTATTTGGCATTTGTTTGGGGCATCAACTTTTGTCCTTGGCCTGTGGCGCCAAAACCTTCAAACTGAAGTTCGGCCACCGCGGCGCTAACCAACCGGTGCAAAATTTAGATACGGGACGAGTAGAAATCACGTCACAAAATCACGGCTTTGCCGTCGCGGAGGACACTTTGCCGGACGACTTGGAAGTAACGCATCGCAACCTAAACGACAACACAATTGAAGGCGTCCGCCATCGAAGATTGCCGGCCTTCAGTGTGCAATATCATCCGGAAGCATCCGCTGGTCCGCACGACAGCGCGTATTTGTTTGGACAATTCAAAGAAATGATGCTTAACGCGGCGGTAAAGTAGTGGCCTAGTCGCCTTCGAACAGGAGTGAAAGCACATCTAGTGCTCCGGCGGCTTTTTCTGGCTCTCTCACACCGTCATCTAAACAAGCTTCCCATAAGCTTAATGTGTAGCGCAAATACTGCTCACGTAATTTTGCCACCGTTGGTTCTGGCAATCGGACTGTAAGTTTCACCCACAGTGACTCAGCCAATTCACGAGCTTGTGGGACGCCACTGATTGCATCGAAAACTGCATCATCGAGTTGTTCGACGAGATCGATTGCTGCTGGATCACTTGTAGCGCTAAGATCAACAAGGGTTGGCGCTGCAACCGTTGATGCTGAAACTACAGAATTTTTATGAATTGGTTCAATCAAATGTTCCGATGTGTTGCTCGACAAAGACCGTTTCTCGAGTGGCGTGTCGCGCTGATTGAACGTAAAAGATGTACTTGCAGTGCTAATTTTAGCTGTTCTCGGTGAATTACGAAATTCTCGCAGCAAACCCTCGCCGAGTTCGTTGAGATGCTCCATCGTTAAGCTTGGTCGCGAAATTTGCAATTGGTTAGCAAGGCTTGTTAAATGATCGGCCTCGATCAATTCAGCTACGTATTTAGCCCAACCTGCTGATTGCAAATCTAGGCCTTTATCAAGATTGACCACCGTTACCCCTTCTTGCCGGGAGACTCGACGTTGTTCCTCTTGATCGGCCTCCAACGGTAGTAGTCTGAATGGTCTGCGTAGTGAAAATCGTAGCCCTGTCGTGAAAGTAACCTCGCGGCGGCATTCAACCGGCAAACAATTGAGCAAGCCAGCAAAAGTCAGTTCGGATCGCTCAATTCCAGTGATCACTTGAATTCCGGGGGACATGGCCACGGTTATTAATTGAGCTACGCGTTGCGGTCCAAGTTCTTCCGCAAATTCTGCCAGCAAACCATCATCGACGCGTGGTACTCGACCCGCTAGCGTAAAGGGCCGTAGAGACGTCGGTGGTCGTTCGGGAACATCAAGCAATCCTTTTGCCCAGGCTGCTTTTAACACCGCAAACGGCTGATTGGCAAATCGGGAAAAAACTTCATCGGGCACAATGAGAAAGTGGGTATAGATGCGTGCTCCGCCACGTTCACTGTATTCTTCACCCGAGGCAATGGTTTTAGAAATGCAAACTTGGCCACTGGACAAATAATTAGAATTAACGCTTACGGCATCAAGGCCTTCGTCACAAAGTGAACCATGCGATGGTCCCCAGGTCGCCAGTTCGGCCGCTTCTTCGGGTGTGATTCCTGAACTTTTTGCTACTAAATGATATCCAGACCCTTGCGAGGTGCGCGCGGAAGTGAAAATGGCCTGCTCAATTAACACAATGTTCTCCTGCCCAAAAACTTGGTTAGCTTGTGCGAAGGAATTTCACCACTCACTAAACCGTAAGTGCCAATGCTGTTAGTTCCTAAGTTGGTCGACGACCCACTCGAAGGGTTCAATAATGCCGCGAGGTTCAATTCGCAATGGTGCTCGTACTCGGCCTACACTAGGCACAACTCGATGTGCAGTATCTCCCGCAACGCTGGCAGCAAAAAATTTGTGAATGTTGAACCGTTCGGAGCAATATTGCCACAAGCCAGAAGCATGCTTCTTGGCATATTCGGCTGGATCTAAAAAGCATACTTCGCATTGGTCCGCTTTGCTAAAAACAAGCGCTACTGGACGATTATTCCAGGCTGTTGCGGAACTGTCCTCTAGCTCGCTTAAATAAGTGAGCAGCTTCATAGCAAAATAATCTTGATCGCGACGCCCGGCTTCTAAATCGGTAGTATCAATCAAAATCAATACACCAGAACACTTTTGCAAAAACGAGCGAATCGCCAAGTATGAATGCGGATGCTCTACTTCCTGCAAAATGGCTTCGCCGGCAATGTCGGGCATGATCAGTTCTACGGGCCGTTTATCTTTCGGTCGGCGAATTTGGCAGTGAACCCAATTCCACCGATCTGGTTCGGTAGGTGTTTTTTCTGGAAATTCGCATCGCGATAAAGCGCTAACCGTGTTTTGTTGCAAAGTAATTGAAAATGCTCCACGAGCCAAAATTTGCATTTGATCCGGCATTCGCGAAAGCATATCCAGCAACATGCCTAAAAATACCGTTTTCCCAACGCCACTCGAGCCAATTGTGGCAATCATCTGCGGTTTTGTTTTTTGTGATGCCGCTTGATGGGCTATCGCCATTGGAGCTTGACAATGGCGGCAGAGCTCCGAATCGAAAGCGTTGCCTTGCTCACACACGTAGCACGGCACTTGCACGGCATACTGGGCCAATCGATAGGATTCCATTGGTAAAACAGCACGAGTCATACGAGAGTCTCCTCTTCAGTTACTTGGTGATGCTCATTGGATTCGATTATGTCCGACTCGGTCGATGGCAAGGCATCGACGTCACTCTCTCGATTTGGTGGACCGGCAATATCGCAAACACTAAGTGCGCAGCGAAAACCAATATTATATTTGCGCGAAATGGGATTCTCGCCGCTGGCGAATTGACAGTTTGCTTGATTCTCAAAGTAGGTGTCGAACGCTCCTCCGCGAATGCTCTTGAGCAATGCTCGTTCGCTACGACCAGTGGTTTCGACCGTTGGATCAAGATCTAAATTGCAGGCGGTCCATTCCCACACATTGCCGACAAGTTGGTATAGTCCACCGACACTAACCCCTTCAGCAAACTCGTCCACGGCGACAACACGCCCGGGGCCAGCCCCCCATACGTTTGCCTTGCTGCGATCCATCGTGTCTCCCCAGGGATACTTTCGTTGCAATCTTGTATTATGCGAAAGCACTACGGGCCAACTTCCAGCTTTCACCCATTCGGCATCAGTTGGTAAACGCTTACCGACCCATCGCGAATATGCAGCGGCTTCGTACCAACTAATCCCTACTACGGGCAGATTGGCTTCTCCGGCCGGATAGCGTCCATTCTTCCAGAATCGTGGGCCAGGCTGCCCGGTGGTATCCACAAAGTCCAATACTGCGGGCCAAATTTCTTGATCCCAAATGGCCATTTCCTGATAGCCACCGGCCGAAACAAAACGCTGGTATTGCTTGTTTGTAACGGTAAAGCGATCGAGAAATACACTTTGCACTGGCAAAACGAGCGACCGCAAATCCTCGCCCTCATCCTGAGCGAAGAGCAGATAATCGACATCGAACACGCTAGGCTCGAGTTGTACATCGCCTGCTGGCACGACTCCCATTTCACGTTCAAGCGCTTCGCTGGCGCGATTGTATAGATCTGCAGTCAAGTTGTGCGCAATTTGCGGACGTAAAAGTAATGCATATCGACCGCGCGAAAGCATTTGATCGACGAGAGAAACGATATCACTGGCAGAACTTACGGGCGGTAATTCCTCATCTTCGTGGTCGATGCTTGGTGGTGTTTGCTGCACCGGTTCGGTAGGCGCCTGATTTTGGAGACGTGGCCCCCAGAGATGTGCAATCGCTAAGACTAAGGCAATCGCACCGATACCAAAAGTCAGCCAAAAAGGGACACCTTCTGGAAGCCATTTGGCGACAAAGATGACAAAAACACCAAGCACCGCTAACATCCAAGACGATGTTGTCGAACTTCCGGATAAGATTTGGGTACGCATGACGATTCCTCACGAGGCATTAACGTTTTTGCCGCCGCTTGAAGGAGGGGCACGGCGGCGCTGAAGATCTTTACGCAGCAACTCAAACTGGGAAAGCACCGAACCAAGAACCGGATCACGAGTCGCGGGTTGATTGGATGTTTGACAACCGTTTGGATTGACTGCGCTTGATTGCCCTTGAAGTTGTTGTACTGGATTAGGTGAATCTAGTGAGTTGACAATAGCGGCAGGGGGTTGCTGAGTCTGCTGGGCAATCCACGAAGCTTGTTTATCCAATATCCTGCGCAATTGTCGCAACTCGGCAGTCCATTCTGCCCGTTCATCGGCCATTTGACGTTTTTGTTCGCCGACGGTTTTAGCTAAATCGGCCGCACGGTTACGAACTTCTTCGAGTTCTTGTTCGAGTGCCTGTCGATCTTGTTCCAACTCGTTAATTTTGATTTGCAAGGTTGGATCAACCGTTTCGCCTTGCGACGACACTTTGTTGAGCGACTCCTCAAGCGATGCAGTCAATCGCTGTTTTTCATTTTCAAGTTTTTCGTATCGTTGATGGTATTGTTCGCGCTGCTTATCAAACGCGCGATACATTGATTCCATATCGCTCAGCACTTCGTCGATAAACTGCTCAATACCATCGGATCCAGCTTGCAAAGCCATCAGCACTTCGTGGTGCGGCGCAGCGGCGATAGGATCGAGAGCGATCGACACGGATAAAACCTTGGCGAGAGGCGCGATAAGCCTGACAGATAAGGATGTGCCCGACGATGGCACTGTGATCGAGGTTGCTTTCGATGGGCAATATCGGCCCAACAGTCGCTTGTTCGATCAAGCAAACCTAGGTCACGAAAAGACCACCGGCAAACTGGTTTGCGGGAGCCATATTTAATCCGTTTTTTCATCTTCTCCCGCAGAAAACAGCTGTGATTTCACATTTTTCCCTTTTGCTGGCATGTCGGAGTTATCCCGCTTTAGCCCCTTTGCATTGGTCGCGAAATATGCCATCTTTGTGAGGTTGTGCCACGGACGATGCAACACCTGAACTAGTTCTTTACATTTGAGGCAAAAAGGATTCACGTTTATGAAAATCAACTTCTTAAAACTTGCTGTATTGATCACTTTGTGCTTGATGGGCGAGACAGTGGCCAATGCAAAAACATTGAACTGCCCGCCGCCAGCTCCCCCGGTTTGCACCGTGTATCAACCGTGTGTGATCTACAAGCACTGCGGCCGATGCTGTGACACTTGCACGCCAACGGTAAAACAAGTGCTGCTAGTGAAAGACCCGTGCGACTGCTGCTGCGTTGCAGAGATTCCCGTTTGCTTACCAGCATGCTGTAAAGACGCATGCATTAACTCAAAATGCGGATTATTCGGCAAGCGCGGCGTGGTGACTTATGAATACGACTGCGGCGTGTGTGTGACTATCAATTTCCGACGCTGTGGCGATGTCGTAGTAACCTATCGCGGATGCTAGAACTCGATTGCAAATTTACATCAAACCAAATTCAAGCCCAGGGGTTGCAACCTCTGGGCTTTTATGTTTTCTGAACCTATGGCAAAGCATAAAAAGATTCGTAATCAACGTTCGGCCAATGAATTGCCAAATGAAACGCAAGCAGCCGATGCCCTCACGATTGGCTGGATGCTCGCCGTGCTAACAACGTTGATTTGTCAAATCGGTGCGCTGGCGATGCGCTGGATTGCCATTGGTAATCCAAAGTTGGCAGGGCTTAACAATTTTTCGGGAACGCTCTTTTTTGCCGCAATGGTTATCGGCGTGGTCTCGCTCTTACTAATTCCGGTGTTGCATAAAATTCGGATTGTGTCACCTCCCTCGACAATTGTGGTGTTTGCCGTGGTGGTTGCCATTGCACCGTGGATTACGCTGCTAGTGCAATCGTTGCGCTGATCTTTCTCTTTGGTGGGAAGTCGCTGCTTAGAAATCTGCGCTGCCTGGCGTTCGGGGAAACGGAATCACGTCGCGAATGTTTGCCATGCCTGTAATGAATTGCAAGATGCGCTCGAGTCCTAAACCGAAGCCCGAATGTGGCACAGTGCCATAACGTCTCAGATCGAGATACCACCAATATGGCTCGGGATTCAGGCCTTGTTCCTGCATTCGTTGCTCGAGCACATCGAGCCGTTCCTCTCGCTGGCTGCCGCCAATAATTTCTCCGACGCCGGGCACAAGAATATCCATCGCTCGTACCGTGCGACCATCGTCGTTTACTCGCATATAAAATGGCTTAATGCTACGCGGATAATCGTACAAGATCACAGGGCTTTTGAACTCTTGCTCCGTCAACCAACGCTCATGCTCGGCTTGTAAATCATTACCCCAGGCAACTGGAAACTCAAATTTTTGACCGGACTTTTCCAACCGCTCAACCGCTTCGGTATAAGGCAAGCGAATAAAGTTGCTGGAAACAATATGCTCTAGCGTTGCTCGCACCGTTTTATCAACACGCTCATGAAAAAACTGCATTTCTTCGGCACAGTTTTTCAGTACATCCTGCAAGATGTATTTGATGAACTGTTCAGCCAACTGCATATTGTCGGTGAGTTCATAAAAAGCCATCTCTGGCTCTACCATCCAAAATTCTGCGAGATGACGTGAGGTATTTGAATTTTCCGCCCGAAACGTCGGGCCGAAAGTATAGATTTTACCAAGGCCACACGCGTAAGACTCGCCATTAAGTTGCCCGCTGACGGTAAGATAAGCGGCCTTATTGAAAAAATCTTGTGCGTAATCGACAGCAGCTTCACGCTTTGGCAATTTTGCGAGATCCAGCGTGGTAACCTTGAACATTGCACCGGCACCTTCGCAATCACTAGCAGTGATAATGGGTGTGTGCAAGTAGATAAAACCACGCTCTTGAAAGAACTGATGGATCGACCAACTCACTTGATTTCGTACTCGAGCAATGGCGCCGAAGGTGTTCGTTCTTGGTCGCAGATGAGCGATGGTTCGGAGAAATTCGAATGAATGTCCTTTCTTCTGGAGTGGATATGCTTCGGCATCCGCAGTGCCATGAACGGTAACGCTGGTAGCGGCCATTTCGGTTGTTTGGCCTTTTCCCTGAGAAGCCTTCATTTCTCCTTCAGCCGTAATACTACTGCCAGGTGAAAGATGCTTAATTTCGCTTTCGTAATTCGGCAGCTTTGCGTCGGCAACGATTTGGATGTTACCAAAGCAGGAACCGTCGTTTAGCTCCAAAAACGAGAAGCCTCCCTTAGAATCTCGCCTGGTGCGAATCCATCCTTGCAACTTTGCTTGCTTGCCAATCGCTTCGGATTTACGAGCTTCTGCGACACTCAGCCTGTCCATGAATCCTCCATGTATCGTCACCTAAAAAACCATTTGGCATTAGCCTTGTTTACCTTTCAATGAATTCCGCTGGCTGCCAACCAGCGTTCTGCATCAAGTGCCGCCATACAACCAGTGCCGGCTGATGTGATTGCCTGACGGTAGTAGTCATCGGCTACGTCACCTGCGGCAAAAACACCTTCTACGCTGGTATAGGTACGGAACGGTTGTTTGAATTTAATGTAACCGTGCTCGTTGAGTTCCAATTGGCCGCGTAAAAAAGTTGTGTTCGGCGTGTGGCCAATGGCGAGAAAAACACCGCTGGCATCCAACGACTTTTGTCCATCGCCCGCTGTGCTACGCAGCCGCACACTAGTAACACCGGCTTTGTCGTCGCCTAACACTTCATCCAGCGTGTGGTTCCAAACCATATTAATCTTGGAATTTCCCAGCGCTCGTTCTTGCATAATTTTGCTGGCCCGCATTTTATCGCGACGCTGGACCATATGAACAACGGAGGCGTATTTTGTGAGATAGGTAGCTTCTTCCACCGCCGAATCTCCACCACCGACAACTACCAGCGGTTTGTTACGGAAGCGCGGTAGAGCGCCATCGCACACGGCACAAGCGCTGACACCACGATTTTTGTATGCATCTTCCGAAGGCAAGCCCAAATAGTTTGCCTTTGCACCTGTGGCCACAATAATGGTGTGTGTCTCGACGGCTTGGCCTTCGCGAGATTTCACGATAAAAGGTCGTTTTTTTAAATCCACTTCGATCACGTCGTCCGTAACGATCCGCGTGCCAAAGTTTGTGGCCTGCTGCCGCATCAGTTCCATTAGTTCTGGCCCGGTGACGGCATGTTTTCCTTCATGAAGAGATAAATATTGCAATCGTTCTTTTGACAATGCCGTTTCTAAAAACGGCTTTAGATCGCCAGCCGGGAAGCCTGCGTAATTTTCTACCTCGGTTGTCAAAGCCAATTGCCCTAGGGGTAAAGTACCTGCCAGTCGATTTTCTTCGGTGATTGCCCCTTCAAATACCAAAGGCTTGAGTTCCGCCCGAGCCGCGTATATCGCTGCTGACCACCCTGCTGGCCCACTGCCAATAATGACTGCTTTTTCCGCCACAATATCCCTCCCTCGTCGTTTGAACTGGCATCATCGAAAGATGCAATTATAGAAACGTTGCTCTAATCGTCCATGAGTTCGTCTTGCTGTCGTGCGATTATAGGGGTATCGTGAAATTGGTGGAGAATACCCAGATCCGTGGGGGGAGTGATTTGCCGATGAGCTTACTTGTTGTTGTGGCCTTTGTGGCAGTGGTTTTAATCGCTGCTTATTTTACGTATGGCCGCGTATTAGCACGCCTGTTGCAGCTTGACGCTCAACGGCTTACTCCGGCGGTAGAGTTACGTGATGATTTGGATTATGTGCCTATTGAGTCAAAATTTTTACTTAGCCAGCATTTTTCGGCAATTGCCGCTGCTGGACCGATTGTTGGCCCAATTTTGGCCGGTTTGATGTTTGGTTGGGTACCGGCGCTATTGTGGATTTTGATTGGGTCGATATTTATTGGCGGCGTTCACGATATCACCGCGCTGACGGCTTCGATACGACACAAAGCTCGTTCCATTGCCGAAGTGGTTCGGCAGCACATGAGTCATCGTTCGTTTTTGTTATTTCTTACTTTTATTTGGATCGCCCTGGTATACATCATTGTGGCATTCACCGATGTGACGGCCGCGGCATTTGTTGGCGGCAATGAAGCAGTTCGGCGGGGTACGGAAACGGCAATAATCGGTGATCCGAGTGCCGTCACCGCAGAAACCATCAGCGAAAGTGGTGGCGGGACTGGCGGTGCAATTGCAACATCTTCGATTCTGTATCTGGTGTTGCCGATTATCATGGGTTTGTTATTGAGATATACCAAACTGTCGCTCGGGCTGGCCACACTGATTTTTGTGCCCTTGGTAGGAGTTGTAATTTGGATCGGCCAGTACATTCCTTTCGACCTTGGGTTGATTGTGCAACGTTTTTATCCTGCCATGGATTTAGCTGCGGCCGATCAACTGGCACAAAAATGGTGGGACGTCGCTTTGCTTGCCTACTGTTTAATTGCTGGCGTAGTTCCGGTTTGGCTATTGCTACAACCACGTGGGCATCTTGGTGGATATTTTTTATATGCAGCCTTGGCAGCCGGATTTATTGGCGTGGTGCTAGGTGGATTTGAGATTAAATACGACGCCTTCAAAGGTTTAGGGCCAATGGGTGCAAATGGGGAGACCTTATTTCCGTTTTTGTTTATTACAATTGCCTGTGGAGCATGTTCCGGATTTCACTCGCTCATCGCGTCGGGAACAACTTCCAAGCAATTACGCCTTGAAACCGATGCAAAATCTGTGGGTTATGGCGCCATGTTGCTCGAAGCCATGGTGGCTACGTTTGCCTTAGCCAGCGTGATGATCTTATCGAAGGATAGTGCGCTGACGAAGCAGAGCCCAAATCAAGTTTATGCCGGTGGATTGGGAGAATTTTTGGGCACCTTGGGTATTTCCAAAGGTTTTGCTGTTGCGTTCGGGCTGATGGCATTTACCACGTTTGTGTATGACACACTCGACGTTTGCACCCGGCTAGGTCGGTACATTATTCAAGAGCTAACGGGGTTACAAAATTGGGCCGGCCGCTGGCTAGGCACAGCATTAACGGCGGGAGTGCCGCTGTACTTTCTGCTAAATCCCCCAATGGACGCCAATGGCAAAGCCATTCCAGCTTGGAAAACCTTTTGGTTTTTATTTGGCGCCAGCAATCAGCTTCTGGCCGCACTTACGCTATTAGGGGTGACTGTTTGGCTATGGCGAACTCGCCGAGCGCGCTGGGTATGGTTTGTGACGGGGATTCCTACCGCGATTATGTACACCATGAGCACTTGGGCACTTTTACGAATGACTTGGCCGAAGTTCTTTAGCGCCGATGGAAGCTTTTCAACACCGTCCGATCCGGTGCCATGGGCCGGAGTTGTGCTAATCATACTCGCCGCATTGATGCTTATTGAAGCGATGCGAGTTATTTTTAGCTCCGGTTCATCCCCACCAGGCCGGAATACAGAACTGGTCCCTGCAACCTAGACCAATAAAAATCATTTAAGAATTGAACTCTTTTTCAATTCGCACTGCTTTACGAGCAGCCGTTGCACCGATTCGCCCTAGGAACTTTGGCTCGCCATCAAGATTGACATTTACCGGAGCATCGACTCGGTGTTCGGTGGCAATCAGATCGCCAACGGCGAGATTTTCTACATCTTCTGCAGTTATTGGCGAAGGTGCCAATTCAACGGTTAATTCACTTTGATCGACCGAGCGTTCGAGACCATTTCCATTAAATTGGTGCGATACAGTCGGCGGAGTCAGCAAATGTCGGTCTAATACGTCCATTGCTTGTGGCGGAATGGCAAACTGACATGTGCCACAAGCTTTTCCGAGCCGTACATCAAAGGCGGCAACAATGGCCTCGACATCGGGCGGACCAATAGAAAGCCAACGAGCATCGGTTTCGACTCGATCTATCGCAAGAGTCAATGCATAGGTAGTATCCCAAGCTTTGCTCAATTCATTAGTTATGCAGCCGCCAATTTTCATACACAGTCGCTGCTCAATTTCACTCAGTGGCCGTTTTATTCCAATAGAAACTGCGTCGATACTGCTGCCAAGCATTCGATCGAGCATTGGCAAGAGAATTTCTAACGGCAGTTCAAGCACCAATTGGCCCGGAAGTAATGGGGAACGCAACAGGCAAATCCAAGTCGGCGCACTCATGCGTGAAGTAAATAATTGGCAGTTAACCGATTCGATACTGGTTAATCGCATGTCGACGGCAGCCTTTAACATCGTTGACAGTGCCTTGCCGACATCGCGAGCTGCTTGTTCATGAATTCCCCATAAACGATTACGTCGTTTTCGCTCAGAAGGAGAGAGTTGCGGTATCTTTTCATCCGCTACAAAGCTACCGATGCTATCGCCAGCTTTTGTGTTCATGTTGGTTGGCGGAGCAACATCATGCGTGCGATTGGCCGCTTGGCCCAGTAGGGCTTCAATTTCTGCCCGAGTTAGAAAGCTATCGCTCATTGCTTGCCTCCATGCTACACACAAGATTTGTCTAGTGCATTAAACCACCAGAAGTTGCTCATTCAATCGTGGTTTTACCCTTCTTAACGTCCGTTACTGCCGTATCTGTCCGTTTCCAACTACAACGTATTTGTAGCTTGTTAATTCCTTTAAACCACATGGTCCGCGGGCGTGAAATTTATCGGTGCTAATGCCAATCTCTGCCCCTAAACCGAACTCACCACCATCATTACACCGAGTACTGGCGTTAATCATGACGGCCGCGCTCTCGACTTGCTCGGTAAATTGCTGGGCTACAGCCGAATCGTTCGTGATA
>CAZIGP010000023.1:0-8271 GCA_964538425.1 uncultured Pirellulales bacterium
CTGCCCGGCGTTTTCCGATTGCTCCGCCGGCTTCGGCCTGGTCGCGCATCAGCACGCCCGCGGCGATCAGCCCAAAGTGTCCATCGACAGCGTCAAAGATTTTTACGAATTGACGCAGATTAAAATGAAGAATCCTACGACGGGCATCTTTATGCTTGGCGGAGGTGTGCCGAAGAACTTCACGCAAGACATCGTCGTGGCAGCGGACATTTTGGGAGAAGAACCACCCATGCACAAATATGCCGTGCAAGTGACCGTTGCCGACGTCCGAGATGGAGCTCTTTCCAGCAGCACGCTGAAGGAAGCTTCGAGCTGGGGTAAAGTCGATACCGCCTACGAGCAAATGGTCTACAGCGAAGCAACCTTGGCATTGCCGCTCATCGCCGGCTATGCCTACCACAAAGGTGGCTGGAAGAATCGCGAACTCCGCCGTTTCAGCCGCCTCTGGGAAGGCGTTGCGGTAACGGCCTAAGAACAACAGCGAATCTTTCAGATTCAGCTACAGGCTGTTTTAATTAAGCCCTGCTTTAATTACACGCCGCGCTCGAATTGGTACGCCAGCTTGCGAGCCGTTCGACGTATCCGGCGTTGAATCGATGCCCAGGTATCCACCGCTCGATCCATCCGGAGCAATCGGCTGGGGGTCCTGCTTAACCCAGCAGCCCACGATGGGTTGTTAAATACTCGGCCGAACCAACTCAGTAAATTTTCGGAGTCGACATATCGATTCACTCGATTTCCGAGAAACCACGGCTGTCGAACATATTCAAGATAAAGTTCGTCGTTACGATCAACTTCAATAATGTGCTCAATTGCTGCCTCCATGCTTGGCCAATCGTGCACATTGATAAAACTGCGCGTATTGAAATCCAAGCCCACATCGGGATTTCCCCAATAAATCGGCAAACTTTGTGCGTGCATCGGCTCAGCAATTTTTTCGGTCGTATAGCCCGAGCGGCTTTCGTTTTCAAAGGCAATCGTGAATTTCGACTCTCGAAGTAAAGCCAACTTGTCGGCGATGGGCCCTCCCATGTTGTTGAACACTCGCCCACCAGCATCGACCCGCTTGTATTTCGACAACTCGCGAAAGAATCGGTTGCGCATTCGACACAACGGATTTGAATACACAAAGTTGCAGAATCGTGTTTTCTGAGCCAAGACTTGCGCTGGATCGAAATCGGACGACTTGATGAGTGCCTGTGGATTCCCATAGGCGCCATATAGAGGATACCGGTAATGCCGCGGATCGTCCGAATGATCGAAGGTTAAGGCATAGTCACAATGCCGAAAGTCCGGACGCCAATTTTCGCCGGTGAAGAAAATCCGCGTGCAAGCATACTCTCGATGCCGCCGCCCAAAACAAGAAAAAATGACGAAATCCGGCTGATCGCACAGTTCGATATCAAAATGTTGGCTAAGCAATCTCGTGAAAAAATTGTTAGCCGGGTTGAATTTTGGCCAAAAATCACAAAACGCCAATTTGATCTGCTGTTTCATGCCCGATTTGTAAGACGGCACCCCAAATCGCGTCAATGGCACTCATCACCACTCAAACTGTCGTTTTCCGTAAGGCGCAAAATCGCTAAAGTACCAGTTCGCCATGCGTATTTTGACCCGTTATGTGCTGCTGGAAATGCTCAAAGTCTTCCTGGTGTCTCTCGCCGGGATGACCTTGCTATTTATCCTCGTGGGCCTCTTTCGTGAGGCCTATTTAAATGGCTTAGGAATCAAGCAGATTGTGATGCTGCTGCCTTATGTGTTACCTGAGGCATTGCAGTTTTCTGTGCCAGCCACAACGCTGTTTGCTGCTTGCAGCGTATTCGGTCGATTAGCATCTTCCAATGAGATTGTTGCCGTTAAAGCCAGTGGCATTTCCCCCCTTGCTTTGTTGTTGCCCGCTTGGGTGCTGGCATTCCTCCTCAGTTTATGCGAAGTGTGGTTGAACGATTTAGCCGTCTCATGGGGCCGTGATAGCGTAGCCCGCGTGATTGTCGAATCGGTTGAAGAAATTGCCTATAGCCATTTACAGCAAACTCGTTCTTACAGCAGTCAGCAGTTTTCGATTGACGTCGATCGAGTCGAAGGCAAACGACTGATCCAGCCAATGATCAAGTTCCAAGGGAGTGATGATGACCCGCCCATCACCATCAATTGCGAAGAGGCAACGATGCAGTCGGACTTGGCTAACCGCACACTCACCATTGCCTGCATCAATTCCGAGGTCGAAGTTGGCGAAGTCCGCATGTTCGTTCCCGGTCGAGACGAACGGATTATTTCGTTGGACGATGCCAGCCGCAAAGGAGGCGGCACACGTAGCCCATCCAACCTACCGATGCACACCATTCCTGAAGAAACAACGCAGCAGGCAAAAAGAATTGAATTGCTTGAACAGCAAATGGCGGCTCGAGCTGCTTATCAAATGATTTCTGGAGATTTTGCCGCCCTGGCAGGCCCCAATTGGGAGAAACTTCAACGGCAACTAAAAGATGCTCGCCAACGACTTTATCGCTTGAAAATGGAACCTTATCGTCGATGGGCAAATGGCTTTACATGCCTATGTTTTGTTCTGGTAGGAGCGCCGTTCGCCATCTGGCAACGTAATGCCGATTTCCTTACTAGCTTTTTCGCGTGCTTCTTTCCAATTTTAGCAATTTATTATCCCTTGATGGCGCTTGGCGTTGCGCAAGCAAAATCTGGAAGTTTTCCCTCCTGGGGAGTGTGGATTGGTAATGTAATTCTGGTGGCAATCGGTGTTTGGCTTACTCGCCGTGTATGGCGATATTGATTGGGTTCTAAAAATGAGAGCTTTGATTTTGCTCGCTAGCTATCAGCTTTGACTGCCATAGCTAGCATTAAAGCGGGCTAGACCCTGCTCTTAGACATCGCTATTCTTTCCCGCCAGTCTCGTGCCGGTAAGTATTTGTACCGTCATTAGTTTCGTCCATCATCGAACGTGTTCAAGGAGGAACACCCGATGCATTCGCTCGCTGTTTATTTTTACACACGGCAATTAGCAATCCGTATTGCCGCTTTCGGTATCGCGATCTTGCCAGTGCGAGGTTTTTGCGAATCTCCGGCAACCGAGCGCGAACCGAAGAATGCCCCGATTGTCAAACAAATCGGACCCGACAATCAATGGACGAAGCCGTTGGAAAGCAGCAAGGCGACCAATCAAAACGGCGCGGCTCAAAATGCCCCTGCACCTTCCGACGCTGTTCCGCCTAGCGTTTTTGCTACGAAATTCGACGATCCTGCTCCCCACCCCGACGAAAAGGTTGGTGCTGCAGAATTCAATGGTGTTAAACCTGGCGTCACGATGAGTGACCAGCTTGAAAAAGAATGGGGTGTTGGCAAAGAGATCAGCCATGATGGAGACAAAACCGTTTTCCGGTACGCATTAAGTGAGTTCCCTCAAGTTGATGTGGCCTTAGAAAAGAACATTGTGCAATCGATCGTCGTCCACCTAGTAACCCCTTTGCCGCCAGCGGCTTTGGCAGAAAAACTAGAAGTAAATAATGTTCGGCCAGTGTTGGTGCCAGACGATGCGGGCGCCATTCTTGGGCAATCGTTTCCCGAACACGGGGTGTTATTTAATTTTGCACCCGATGGCAAACGAGTGCTCGACGTAGCGATTGAGCCAATCGACGTTGAAACTTTTCTGCTGCGTGCAGAAACGAATCTAAAAAGCCATTGTTACGCCAGTCTGGCAGATATCGATTTCGTCCTAAAGCAACAACCAGGACACGCTCGAGCTTTGTGGCTGCGGGCCAAGCTGCTCAGCCAATTTGCACGTTATGATGAAGCTTTGATTGCGATTCAATCGGCCTTAGTTGCCGAACCCAAAAATCCAAAGTTCCGATTGACCTTGGCTGAAATCACCGGCGCAACAGGCAAGTACGATGAAGCGGCTCATGAAATAAAAGATGTGCTGTCTGTCGCAGGCCTGCCGCAAGAACTAAAGGCCTTGGGATTATGCATGTTGGGCGATCTACTCGCTGCCAGCCCAGCACACGACTACAAACAAGCGATGGAGCATCACATGTCGGCCATTCAGACGGCCGATCCACTTTCTATCAATCAACACGTCGCTGTGCGTCGGGCTGCCAAACTTGTTTTGATCGACGCTCATTTGGCTGTAGCGCATGACATTGCTGCCGGCACATTCCAACAGAAAGAACGTGTGGTGCAAAAATGGCTCAGTCGCGCCAGTGCTTATACAGAAGACATGATCGACACCGAAGATGGCGATCCTGCGTTGCGATTGCATTTGGCTCACGCCGCACTCACAGCATGTGCCGCGGCCGAAGGAAAAGTTGACTCGGTGCCTTGGGCTCGCTTGGCATTACAAAAAGGCAAAGAGTTAATTGCTGCAGCAGAAGATTCCTGGCGAAAAAGTTCCATGGAATGGAAACTGGGATTGGCTTTGTCGGAAGGCTTAGTTGCTGATAAACACCGTACGGCCAATCAGCATGTTCTCGCTAATAGCACGATGACGGCGACTTATTTGGAAGCTGGCGCAAAAAATCGCCGGGCGACACAAGAAGATCTGTTTCGCTTAGGCCGATTGTATTATCAAGTTGGTTCGCTCTATGCTGTCAAACGTGGCGACCACAAGACGGCCATTACTTGGTACGAAAAAGCCGTGCCATTACTCGATCGCCCGTTGCCAGATAGTTACCGTGATGAGCAAGGTAACTATGGCGAATGGTACGTCAGCATGGGCATTTCGTATTGGGAGGTTGGTCAAGGCAATTTTGCCTTACAATTGACAGACGCCGGGCTGCGACACGTCGAGGAAGCCGTCGCTCGTCAACTGATTGACCGCAAGGCTTTGGCTGTGCCCTACAACAACCTGGCAGCGATGCACGAATCGCTAGGACATCAAAACGAAGCAAAGAACTTTGCTGAATTAGCTACGAAATCGCAAGCCACCACGCGCCGCTAATTTTTGGCCCTCGTTCCCTTACGTTGCGTGACAATCACGTATCACTCTGCCTTCGCACTGGCAGCGTTTCTGCCATGCTGGGTGACGTGACCATAGTAACTGGTCGCCACTTGGCCGGCTTCTCGAGCATACGCACTACGAGCCACCAAAGTCCCAAAATAACGAGGGCAGTTACAACCAACGCAATTTGTCCGCTCGCCAACAGGCTACTTCGCAATTGCTCTAATGTGCCGCCAATTGCTTCATCAAAGCTATCCTGAACGATCACCAGCCAACCAGTATCTTCGCCGCGAACTCGAATCGACGCTTGGGCGGCGAGAAATCGCTTGCGATACTCTGCTCCTTCTTCATCTTCACCAAGAGGATCCACGTAATTGGGATCACCTGTTTTAGCATCCGGCACTGCATCGGCCGCCACGCGGTATTTTTCAAATCGTTCGGGAAGTCGATCTGTTTCATATCGCTTGGCCGTCTCAAACAGCGGATGCTGTAACACGAGGCCTGGCCGATCCCCTTCTCGCCCATCAATGAGTACGGCGAAGAGGCTTGCCCCTTCCTGCAATTCAACCATCCGCTTGCCAATCGGTTCGGACTTTGCCACCACACCGAGAAACTGTCGCTTACCTTCCGCGTTACGTCGCAGAACGGGAGTCGAAATGGCCACCACCCAACGGTTCGAGGATTGGCTTCGATAGACGGCTGAAAGCTGCGTGTCGCGAACTCGTTCGTCCGGCGCAGGACGCCATTCCGTATCCTTATAGTCCGATTTACCACCGTGAAAGTAAGACCGCCAAGCATAGTTTCGACCTGTGGTCTTACTAGGCCGCCAACGTGCGAGTTGTAAACCGCGTGCATCCGTTAAAAACCAACTTCCCTCGGAGTCGCTTTTAGATCGCGCCGAAGCCATTTCTTCAAACCGCGTTTGAAGAGCACGAATCGTCGGAGCTTTGGCAAACTGGTCGAGCAATTGATCGAGTTGTTTTGCGCTAATCTTAGGCTCACTCAGCCCTTCCAAAATTCGGCGTGTGGGCAGATCATTTTCTACCGCAGCCATCAATTCACGTAGCTGCGCGTCTTCGGCGACTTCTTCGACATTGCGGAATTGCATTTCCAGCTCTTTACCGGCTCCACCGGCGACACTGGAAGCGGCAAACCCCAATCCTTCCAAAGCGCGATCAATCAATGCGTCGTTCGACTGTTTCAGCGAGGTATTGAACCAAAGCCATGCCAAGGCGGTCATGATCGTCAGCAATAGCAACGGCCCTAAAGCGCCTAGCACAACTAGCGGACGGCGAGAACGATGTAGTTCTCGAGCATCGAGTGCATTGAGCACTGCTTGCACGTTAGGAAATCGCTGAGCAGGATCGGCTGCCAAACAGCGATTTAAAATATCGGCCAATCGCTTATCGACGCCCGGAATATCGTGATCCTCCATGACGGGCGGTGATTTCTGAATTAACCGCCGGTAACGTACTAAACGTTCCTCGAGATGCGGCGCAAGCTCAATTTCTGTTACGGCTTTTTCATGTCGATGTGGCGGATTTCCCGTAAGAGAAGCGTAAAAAATTGCACCTAATGCATAAACATCCCAACGAGCATCAGGCACCGCCGACAAATCAGCTTGCTCGGGAGCCATGTAAAAGAGTGTCCCGAGTGCCGGTGTTTGATCATGGGATAGTCGCGACTGCCCAAAGTCTGCCAATCGAGGTTTGCCGTCTTGGTCGAGTAAAATGTTCGCGGGCTTTAAGTCGCAGTGTAAAACACCTTTACCGTGAGCATGATTCAACCCCGTGGCGATTTCGCGAAATAAAGCGACTGCTTCAGACACACGCATGGGACCGTGCTGACATAGTCGTTCTTCGAGGGAACCATGCTCGATATATTCCATTACATAGTAGGGAGGATCAGCATCCCAGCCTACGTCGAGCAATTGAACGACATAACGGTCGGCACTCAAAAAGGCGAGCTTTTCAACCTCGTGCGCAAGTAGCGACCAATCTAATCCGCCACGATGTAAGTAGAACTTAATTGCTACTTGCCGGCCGGTGGTGCGATCGATTGCCACCCAAACTTCACCGTAGGCGCCTGCCCCTAGAAACCGCCGCGGCTCATACCCCGAAACTTCACACGGCGGTCGACCGCGCCGAAGGCTAAGCTCCTGTGCCCGACGCTGTTCGTTACTACCCTGAATCTGGGTATGGTCGGACATGTGAAATAAATACAAAAACGATGATCAGTAACAGCTACGAATTATCTGCGGTCTTTAATACTGATAATGACGAGCTGATCGACCTCAGTCAATGAAAAGAGTTCGCAGCAAAATCCACCGTTTAGAGGCCGGTCACTCATTCGGCCAAGCAAAGAGGCGGATGGAGTTTCCATCCGGGTCGGTGGTGATGATCTCCTGGAAGCCTTCGGCGTTGGACCGCGGCCGGGTAACTTGAGATCCTGCTTCTAATAACCTGCGGGCGACAAGGTCCAAGTTTTCGACCTCAAAGCCTAAGCTCCAACGAGGGCTTTGTTCGCCAGGGTTTTTACGGGCCAGCAATGCCAAGCGGGTCTCCCCTGCTTCAAATAGAGCATAGCCGTCCTCTACAACCCGCACCAATGCCCGCAGGCCAAGAGCTTCCCGATACCACTCGACTGCCCGTTCCCATTGGGGCGTGCGCAATTCAACACAGTACAGGCTGGGGCGAAAATCTCGTTTGAAGCCAATGCTCATAGTTAGCCCAGCGCGGCTCCGTAAGGGGCGTTTAACTTGGGAATTCGGATCGTACAACCTCGGTGCAGGTTGCGACGAGGGGGGGACGCCCGGTGAAAATGCTCGGCGGGATTTGGCCGTAGACATAATTTTTGCTGTTCCGATATTGCGCCCCGCAATATTGGGAGCGGAAAACTTGTTAGTTTGTTACAGACAAACGCACGAATTAACCGGGAATTACAAGATTCGTTGCCACGTGTCGAGTGAAAGTCACAAAGATAGGGCAAATAGGGGCTTGGCGTGAACCAGAAAAGGAAATTAGATATCTTTCTCGGTATAAATCGAAAATTTAATTCCTCCTTTTCATTATTTTGATCCCTGCACTCTCTGACATTGACCCTCCGGCCTTTGTCACTAAAATGTTGCGATTCTTGAGGTTAAGATCAAAGCAATGCAGACTGCCATGGCCCACCCTGTCGAAGATTCTCCTGAACACTCTCGCGATGCTTTGGAAGCCTCTCGTCGGGAAAAGTTGCGAAAAATTAGCGAATTAGGCCTCGATCCTTGGGGTGGCCGATTCGACGATTATCAACCAATCGACGAAATTCGTCGGCTCGAATCGCAA
>CAZIGP010000023.1:8281-15090 GCA_964538425.1 uncultured Pirellulales bacterium
GACCGCTGCACCTGCCGACGGCCAGCAACATGGTGAGCAACACGGCCCACGGGTTCGAGCCGCTGGCCGAATCGTGCTCATGCGTGACACCGGCAAGCTTATCTTTGCAGATATCCGCGATTGGACTGGCCGCATACAACTTTACATCGGCAAGAAGCAAGTCGGAGAACAGAATTGGGCTCTATCTCAATGTTTTGATTTAGGGGATCTCATCGGAGTCGACGGTGAATTGAAGAAAACACGTACGGGAGAATTGACGATTTTTGCCGACGGCTTGCACTTTATGTCCAAGTCGCTGGAAACGCCTCCCGACAAATTCCATGGCTTAAATGATCCCGAATTAAGGCAGCGGCAACGCTATTTGGACCTCATCCATGGCGAAGGTGTGCTGGAACGGTTCTTAAACCGAACCAAGATTGTCCAATCAATCCGCCAGACGCTTGCTGGCGAGCGATTTGTGGAAGTTGAAGGCCCTACATTACATTCCATCGCGGGTGGTGCTGCGGCGAGGCCGTTTGTTACACACCATAACACGCTGGATATGAATCTGTTCCTGCGAATTGCCTTAGAACTGCATCTCAAGCGGTTATTGGTAGGCGGCGTCGAACGGGTCTACGAGCTTGGTCGGGTTTATCGAAACGAAGGCATTAGCCCGAGGCATAACCCAGAATTTACGATGCTGGAGTTATATCAAGCCTACGGCGACTATTGCTCAATGATGGATTTGACTGAGAAGCTAATCGTCAATGCGATCCAAGCCACAGGCCAAGACCTAAAGCTGCAATACGGTGAAGCAACAATCGACTTCACTCCCCCCTTCACCCGCAAAACGTACGACGAACTGTTTCAGGAGCACACCGGAATTTCTGCCTCCGACGAAGCCGGCATACGAAAGCTTGCTGAAAAGATTGGCTTTGACACTGCCGGCAAACATCCGGACGTCGTAAAAAGCGAGGTCTTTGAAGAGAAGGTGGAAGATCAGCTCATGGGTCCGATCTTCGTGACGGATTACCCTGCTAGCATTTGCCCACTGACAAAGCGTAAGCGAAGCAATCCCGCCGTGGCAGAACGATTCGAGCTATTTGTTCAAGGCATGGAGGTTGCAAACGCTTATACCGAACTCAATGATCCGGACCTGCAAGAACAACTGTTCCGGACTCAATTGGCTGGGCAAAAAGAAGAAGACTCCATGGCAAAAATGGACTATGATTTCATCCGTGCCCTCCGTCATGGCATGCCTCCTGCGGGCGGTCTCGGAATCGGCATCGACCGCCTTGTCATGTTACTGACGAACAGCACCACCATTCGCGATGTAATTTTATTTCCGTTATTGAGGCCTGAAGCAACAAGTAATTAACCGCAAGGTCTTTAAGCACCACGGTTCAAATTGATTTTCAATGGACTGAAACATTAAGCCAAAGGATTGGCCCATGTATAAACTTCTGCTTTGTTTGCGGTATCTGCGCACTCGCTACATCGCGCTGGCTTCGATTATCAGCGTAACGCTCGGCGTGGCCACCATGATTGTGGTCAACGCGGTCATGGCCGGGTTCACGCATGAAATGCAAAACCGCATGCACAATATTCTTTCGGATCTGGTATTCGAAAGCCATTCTCTCGGCGGTTTCGAAAACCCCGAATGGCACATGGAACGAATTCAGGAAGTGGCCGGCCAATGGATCGACGGCATGACTCCCACGGTGCATGTGCCCGCTTTACTGAGCTACCCACGAAATGTCGGCTGGCAGCAGCGCCAGATTACCTTGATCGGCATTGACGAAAAAACTTACTCGAAAGTCAGTAGTTGCGGCGACTATTTACAGCATCCCGAAAATCGCAGGCAAGTTAGCTTCGAGCTTCGCAAGGACGGTTACGATGTGCGCGATCATCAAGGAGGCGACAATGCACTACTGCGGCCTGACATGGAAAAAGCCGGCTGGAAATGGCGACGTTTTATGGCCGAACGTATGAAGGCGCAAGAAGCATTGCAAGAATCAGGAATCCGAGGCCGCGAATCGAAAATCCAAACTCAAGACGATGCCAATCAAAGTGCTGGGAATGCCCCATCAACTTCAAGCGAGAATCCTCCACAAGTTACTCAGGATCCTTTCAACCAATATCAACAACCCACAAAAAAATTCGACCCTTCGGTTGATGTTCATCCCGGCATTATCTTAGGCATTGCTTTAGCCAGTGGGCGTGACCACGAAGGAAACGATCATTTCTGGATGCTGCCTGGCGATGATGTCGTAGTCACGGTACCGACCGATGGCCAACCTCCTAAAGGCGCTAGTCAATCGTTTACCGTCGTCGATTTCTATGAAAGTAAAATGAGCGAATATGATTCGTCCTTTGTTTTTGTTTCGATGAAACAACTTCAACAAATGCGAGGCATGGGGCCAAAGGCAACGTCGATTCAGATCAAACTAAAACCCGGAGTAGATGGCAATTTGGTCCGAGACACGTTACGCCAAGCGTTTCCGATCGACCTTTTTGGTGTTTATACCTGGCGCGATAAGCAAGGAGCCTTGTTAGCTGCGGTCGAAATGGAAAAGGCTGTGCTGAACATCTTGCTGTTTCTGATCATCGCGGTTGCTGGCTTCGGCATCCTGGCGATCTTTTTTATGATCGTCGTAGAGAAAACTCGTGACATCGGCATTTTGAAATCGCTGGGCGCTTCAAGCCGCGGCATTATGGGAATTTTCTTAGGTTACGGGCTTTCACTTGGAATTGTAGGAAGCGGCGTTGGCATGGCGCTGGGTTTGTTGTTTGTAAAGTACATCAACCAAATTCGTGCAGCCCTAGAGTGGGCTTCTGGCCAGGCAGTTTTCGATCCTGCCATTTACTACTTTTATGACATTCCTACGATCGTCGATACATTTACCGTGACGTGGATTGTCGTGGGAGCCTTGCTGATCGCCGTGCTGGCCAGCATTTTGCCAGCTTTCCGTGCCGCGCGACTTCACCCGGTGGAGGCTTTGCGATATGAGTGAAAAAACGAAACAAATGGCTGTTCATCAAACCGGGATGCTGCATGGAACAGGTGGGCCGCATCTCGCAATTCCCACGCGCGCAACGGTGTCGCCCACAACACGCGCTTCATCAACCGTGAAAGGCCCCTCTGGTTTGATTGCCCATTTGGCAGCCGTCGGCATTAAAAAGAACTACCGCAAAGCCTCTCTGGATATTCCAGTGCTGTGCGGCGTCGATCTTGAAATACAACAAGGAGAATTTCTCGCGATCGTCGGCCAAAGTGGTTCAGGTAAAAGCACCCTATTGCATTTGCTTGGAACGCTTGATGCACCAACTGCCGGAGAAATACGATTCCTGGAAAAACGAATCGACAATTTGCCATCGAATTTGCGAGAACGCTTGCGCAATGAGCAATTCGGAATGATTTTTCAGTTCTATCACCTGCTGCCAGAGCTAACAACGCTCGAGAATGTTCTGGCCCCGTTAATGATTGGCCGCAGCACCTGGAGCTATTGGCGGAAACAGAGCGAATTTACAACGCGAGCCAAAGAATTACTCGATATGGTGGGCCTAAGCCATAGGCTGAAACATCGCCCCCGCGAACTGTCCGGCGGTGAAATGCAGCGAGTCGCGATTGCCCGGGCTTTAATTGCCCAGCCGCAAGTGCTGTTGGCCGATGAACCTACAGGCAATCTGGACGAAGAAACGGGCCGCGATATTCTGCGAATTTTGCGAACCTTGAACCGCGAGCGTAGTCTTTCTATAGTCATGGTGACGCATGACATGGCAATCGCCGCCACCGCCGACCGCACCGTAAAGTTAGTTAGCGGGAAAGTTGTGCAGAATTAGCTTGCTTTAGATTTGTTGAATCGAAAGCAGTTGAGACGGCTCGACTTGAATTTCCAAGTTGCTGCTTTATTCGTTACCCTTCACCCGCATATTTCTAGTCGTGTCCTTCAAAGTTTACATCAACGGCACGCTTTACGATAAAGAAGACGCTAAGATCAGCGTTTACGATCACGGTTTACTTTACGGCGACGGTGTCTTCGAAGGCATGCGCAGCTATAACGGCCGTGTATTTCGATTAAAAGAACACCTCGATCGATTATGGAATTCCGCCAAAGCTATCTGGCTGGAAATTCCCCTGACGAAAGATGCGATGGCCAAAGCGGTGAATGACACGCTTTCAACCAACGGCATCAAAGATGGCTACATTCGTTTGGTTATTACCCGTGGTTCGGGAACGCTTGGGCTCGACCCTAACCGCTGCAGCAATCCACAGGTCATTATCATCACGGACCACATTGCCCTCTATCCCGAAGATTTCTATCGCAACGGTTTAGAAATCGTCACGGCCAGCACGCAGCGTAATCACCCCGGGGCGCTTAGCCCGCGCATTAAGTCGCTGAATTACCTCAACAACATCATGGCCAAGATTGAAGGCCTGAAAGCGGGTTGCATCGAAGCTTTGATGCTCAATCACAAAGGGGAAGTGGCAGAATGCACCGGCGATAATATCTTCCTTATTCGCGGAGGCGTGTTACAAACCCCACCGCTAGACGCCGGCATTCTGGAAGGCATCACTCGAGATGCCGTGATCGAACTCGCTCGGGCTGCGAAAATTGAAGTTCGCGAAATGCCACTCACACGGCATGATGTCTATATCAGTGACGAATGCTTTCTCACCGGCAGCGCAGCCGAAATTATCCCTGTAGTAAAAATTGACAATCGCACCATCGGCGACGGTAAGCCTGGGCCTGTCACTCGCAATCTTATCGAACGCTTTCGCAAGCTAACGCGAGAATAACGTTTCTCGAGAATTTTCAGCGATTAAGTCATTATGCGCCCCTGGAAGCTTTCCGAAACACGCTACGGCATCGTAAAAGGTCAGCCGTTTGAAGTCGCTGTCTTACCTCTCGGCGCGACTGAGCCCCATAATTTGCACCTGCCTTACGGAACCGACACGTTCGAAGCGGAGGTTATCGGCGATAAAATTTGCGAAGCTGCATACCAGCGAGGCGCAAAAATAACCTTGCTGCCAACGATTCCTTATGGCACGGAAACCAATCAAATGGCTTTCCCGCTGGCCATGAATCTAAATCCTTCGACCTTATTCTTGGTAATTACGGATCTTGTCGATTCACTTGCGCGTCATGGCATCAAAAAAATTGTGTTGCTCAATAGCCACGGCGGCAACGATCTAAAGCCGCTGTTGCGAGAACTCTACGGAAAAACGCAGGCTGCAGTATTTCTCTGCAATTGGTATCGTGTGCTCGATGATATGAAGTCGCAAATCTTTGCTCATCCCGACGATCATGCGGGCGAAATGGAAACATCACTTGCGCTGGCATACTTCCCTGAATTTGTCGGACGCACTGCCGATGGCGGACTTGATGCCGACGATGGAGCGGTTCGCCCTACCCGTTTCGAAGCCGTCAATCGCGGGTGGATTTCGATCACCCGGCCTTGGCACTTGCTAACCACTAACACGGGTGCCGGCAATCCGCATCAAGCCTCGGCCGCTAAAGGAATTCGCTTCATGGATGCTTTGGTCGAACGTCTGGCTAACTTCTTGGTCGAGCTTTCTGCCGCTAAAGTCGACGAGCAATTTCCTTTTTAGCTCTTAAAATCCCTACATTTTCTCGCCGTTTTTTAGGGTCGGCAACTTTTAGTGACCGCTGGGCTGGAACTTCCCAGCCATCCACCGCGTCTGATATCCAACAGCGTGAATTCCTCCGTTTTTTCGACTACACTGGCGTAAAAGCCGTCCATTTGGTTGGGAGCACTTTTCCATGAATTACATTCCTTTTTCTGCAACTGTTTCTTTTATGAATAAAATGATTCGCCCGGCATCTTGCTCGCGGTTTTTCTGCCTTTCCTTGTTCGCAGGCTTACTCCTACCGGCATCAGTAACAAATGCCGCTCAGCCAAAACAGTGGGCCATTATGATTGGCTGCGAAGATTACACGAAAGCGGCCAAACTGCAATTTACTGCAAACGATGTTACGCAGTTTGCTGAAACATTGCGCCGACATGGCGGAATCGATCCAAAATGTATCTTGGAGATGACCGACAATTCCGATTCGTCGGATCAACCTCGCAAAGAAAACATCATGCGACGGTTACCCGAATGGCTCAAGAAACCGGCAGCCGGAGATTCCGTCATTGTTTTCTTTAGCGGTCACGGTTTTCGCGATCCTGAAGGCAAGCTGTATCTGGCGCCCGTCGATATCGATCCCACTGCAGCGGCGGCTACAGGCGTTTCTGCCGAATGGCTACGCGATCAGTTGGCAAGTTGTCCTGCAAGCTTCAAATTGTTAGTCCTCGATGCATGCCATGCCGGCAGTGAAAAAGGTGATGAAGAAGATTCTGGCTCAGTCACCGCAAAAGATCTCGGCGATACGTTCAAACGTGCCACCGGCGTCGTGACGTTGGCAAGCTCCACGGGGGAAGAAAAAAGCCAGATCTGGCACTTCAAGCAACAATCGCTATTCAGCTATTGGTTAATTCAAGGCTTAAAAGGTCATGCCGACGACAATAGCGATTCGGCGGTAACGATCGACGAACTCTACGACTACTTGCATCGCCATGTGACGCAAACCGCCCAAGTACGTTTCAAAAGGCCACAAACTCCCGTACGAAATGTTGGTCCCAAAATCGTTGGCGTGCCGGTCGTGATTCGCTTGGTCCCTCAAACACTTAAGCAAGTCATTACCGATATGTCGGAACAATTAGCCGGCACCATGGATGAACGCAGCCTTGGCCGGCTTGGCGTACTCGAATTTACTACCGATACGAAGCTTGGAGAAATGCTGGGCGCCAACTTCGGCTTACTC
>CAZIGP010000024.1:0-13270 GCA_964538425.1 uncultured Pirellulales bacterium
GTAATTGGGTTGCTTCAGCCGTATGCCCATCATAAGCGACACCGTGATGACTATCTTTGCGCAGGCGCAAACAGATGACATCGCGATCATCACGGCCGATCTGCAATTGAATCGCTATGGCGTGTTACAAGTCTAGTGGCAAACGACTAGCAGGTTGCTATTCCCCTGCTGGCTGAATGAGTGGGCCGCTCTTGCCGACGCCGCCTTTCAATTCAGCCGCTGGCGTATTAGGGGTACTGCTTTCCCCATTCGATTCGGCTGCTGCTGCTTGCTCGGCTTCGCTTTCAGCTCGCTCTTGCTCTTCAGTCCATTGCACGCGTTTGCGTGAGAGGCCAATCTTGCGTTCATCCGTATCGACACGGAGGATTTTCACTTCAATTTCATCCCCCACTTTCACGATTTCTTCCGGATTTTCAACCTTGTGATCCGCAAGCTCCGAAATGTGTAGCAGGCCTTCCAAACCGTTTTCCAGGCCGACGAACACACCAAAATTGGTGAGCTTCGTGACGGTGCCTTTGACGATTTGACCCGACTGATAGCGGCTCGGAATGTCGGTCGCCCATGGATCTTCGTCAAGCTGCTTGAGCCCCAAGGCGATGCGTCGTCGTTGTTGATCGACCGACAGCACTTTGCATTTGATGCGTTGGCTTTTTTCTACCATTTCGCTTGGGTGGCTGATCTTACGAGTCCACGACATATCGCTTACGTGCAGCAAGCCATCGATACCTTCTTCGATTTCGATGAATGCTCCGTAGTTCGTGAGATTTCGCACGCTGCCTTCCACAATTGCGCCGATCGGGAATCGATCGGACACTTTGTCCCAAGGATTTTCCTGGGTTTGCTTCATACCGAGCGAAATTTCGTGCTTTTCTTTGTCGATTTTCAAAACGACCACGGTGACTTCGTCATCGATATGTACTAGCTCGTTCGGATGGCTGATGCGCTTGGTCCACGACATTTCGCTGATATGAACCAATCCTTCGATGCCTTCTTCCAGCTTCACAAAGGCGCCATAGCTCATCACGTTGACGACGTTGCCCTTGTGTGTGGAGCCGACCGGATACTTGCCTTCCACTTCGTCCCATGGACTGGCTGTTTTCTGCTTGAGACCCAAGGCGATTTTTTCTCGCTCGCGGTCGATGTGCAGCACTTGTACTTCGATTTCCTGATCGATGGCCACCATTTCCGACGGATGGCCGATACGGCCCCAGCTCATGTCGGTAATGTGCAACAGGCCGTCGATGCCACCCAAGTCGACAAACGCGCCGAATTCGGCGATGTTCTTGACCACGCCTTTGCGCAATTGGCCGACTTCCAAAGTTTCGAGCAGTTGTTTTTTCTTTTCCGAGCGTTCTTGTTCGATGAGTGCTCGGCGGCTGACGACAATGTTTCGTCGCGCTTCGTCGATTTTTAGCACCAAGCATTGAATGGTGCGGCCGACGTAATCGCCAATATCGGAAGGGCGGCGGATATCGACCTGGCTGGCCGGCAAAAATACATTTACGCCGCTGACATCCACCAGCAATCCACCTTTGATCTTTCGCAGCACTTCGCCGGTGACGACGTCTCCCTCCTTGACGGAGTCCATCACCTTATTCCACTCTTCGATCTTCTTGGCTTTGCGTTTCGAGAGGGCGATCAGGCCGCGTTGTTCTTCACCGCTGCTTTCGTCGACTTCCTCGATCAGTACCTTGAAGACTTGGCCGATCTCGGGCGGTTCCTCATCTTCGTCCCATTCGCTGCGCGGAATTTGACCTTCGCTTTTGTAACCGACATCGACTAGCACGAACTCGTCATCGATGCGAATGACTCGCCCTTCAACAATGGCATTCTCCGATAGATCGACGCTGGCTACTGCCACCGAACCGTCGTCATGATCGGCCATTGCCGACTCGAGTTCACTTTCCCAATCGTCTCCCAAATCCAAACCGCGAATCAAATTCCGATTAACCATGAAAACCTACTATTTGCCGAATCGATTTCTTAACGCTTAAACTACCTGCAAGCCGGCCGCGCATTTACGAAGACTCCGAAAAAGCGACCTGGTGGCTGCAAGCGGTGGGCAACATGCCGCGGCGAGAGACGCCGCCAAAAAGAAATCACCGGGTTAGAGGACATTCCCCAGGCCCAACCGCACACGTCGTACGGCTGTTTCAGACCCACAGGGATAGCCCGTCAATATACCACGAGTCGGCAAACCCGACAATTGCGGGATTATCGTGGTCTAGCCCGGCTAGAAATGCGTCTAAATCGCGAACTCGGTTAGTTTTTGCAGCTATTTAAGGCACTTTCTCTTTTGGGGTAATGTGGGGCGATGTTTATTTGCCGTGTCCGTAGTAGCAAGCAAACTCCGTGTGCAATTGCCGAAACATCGTTGTACATTCCCTGCTGCTCGCGGTTCTTTTGCTACCTAACCTTCATCGGCTATGCTTGATGGATGAACCCACCTGCTGTACCACCTGCTTCAGAACCGTCGGCTCATCCGTCGCACCCACCGATATTGGTCGGTGCGACAGGACAACCGCCTTCAATCCCACCGGTGCTGCCTGGAAGAATGCTCACGCTGGAAGACTTAGGCACCCCGCAGCGGTCGCGGCTGCTTCCACTGCTACTTTTTCTTGCCACGTGCTTTTTTACTTATGCCGCGGGAACTTATCACTGGCAAGCAACTTTGTTTGGCATGGAAGGTGATGTTTGGAATCCGGAAGCCACTTTGAAGAGGCTTACCACCAATTGGCGAGAAGGCCTGATTTACATGGGCTGTGTAATGACCGTCCTGATGTTCCATGAAATGGGACATTTTTTGATGACAGTCCGTTATCGGGTGCCCGCAAGCTACCCCATTTTTTTGCCGCTACCGTTTATGTACACGGGTACGATGGGGGCAGTGATCAGCATGGAAGGTTCGCGAGCGAATCGAAAGCAATTGTTTGATATCGGCTTGGCAGGACCGCTAGCGGGCTTAGTGCCAACAATTCCGCTGGTATGGATTGGAATCAAGAACGCAAGTTTTGCAACGCCTGGTCCTGGCTCACAGATTTTTGGTGATCCGCTGCTTGCGAAGTTACTAATTCATTGGCTTCGTCCCGATTTGCCGCCGGGAAGCGAGCTGACAATCAACCCCGTTTACATGGCTGGTTGGGTAGGCATGTTTATCACCGGCCTGAATATGATGCCGATCAGCCAGCTTGATGGCGGACACACGATCTATGCTTTGTTCTTAAAGGGAGGGCATTTTGTCGCCCGAGCTTTTTTACTTACGGCCATGGCGTTTGTGATCATCGCCGGCCAATATGGTTGGACATTGATGCTAGTCATCGTCACGCTGATCGGCGTCGATCATCCGCCGACCTCCGATGATACGGTGCCGCTCGGCTGGGCGCGAACCATCATTGGTACGCTATCGCTATCGATTCCTGTGTTTTGTTTTACGCCTTTTCCGTTGTACATGGCATGAATGCACTAAGGCGTCAAATTAAATCGTTTCACGACTAAACCTTAATTGATGAAAAAGTTATGTTGCGAAAACTGCTTTTAGCCTTGCTGTGCTGCCTAAGTTTGACGACAGGCTGTGGCCGAGGCGAATACGATGAAAAGGTCAACCAGGCCATTCGCAAAGCAAAGTCGCCACCGGAAGAGACGCAAGATGCCAACAAAGAAGAAGCTGGCGATGAAGCCGATCCGGCTGAACAGAAACAATAAGCAGCGCCAAAGTCTGTATCGGAATTTGTAAGAATTCCGACTTTTCGCAAAACCCCTCGGAGGCGAATGCCTTTGTCGATCGAGTGGCTCTCGAGGTGCTATCCAGCTCGCGCTCGCAATTCCATGGCAGGAAGAACGATCAGTGAGCGATTCGGAGCTGCTGGTTTTTCGCTTTCTTCTTTCTCTTCACGATGCAATTTCAAGGTGGCTCCTGGCGGCGGGCGGCGCTCTTGCGAAAATCCTCGCGTGCCACCCTGCAAGAAGGTAAGTAGTGCATTGGCTGGGCCTTCGGCAGCTTCCTCAGCCAAACGTTGCAACATATCTTTCCACGGCAGTGCGCTGCGGTAAATGATTCGGTAAGCAGCTTTCAATTCGTTGATTTGCTCGAGATTAAACCCGTTGCGTTTTAGCCCGACAATGTTTAAGCCAACGATGTCGCCTGTGATGCCGTCGATCATCATGTATGGCGGAACGTCGCGCACGACACGAGCGTGGCCGCCGAGCATGGCCATTTGACCGATACGGCAAAACTGATGAACTGCAACAGCGCCGGACACGAATGCACGATCATCCACTGTGACATGCCCACCCAAAAGAGCATTGTTTGCCAAAACTACGTGATTGCCAACCTTGCAATCGTGAGCGACATGAGCGCCGGCCATCAGGTAATTGTTTTCGCCTAGTACCGTCGCTGTCCCAGGTTTCATCGCGAGATGGATTGTGACGTACTCGCGAAAATTGTTGTTGGCTCCAATCACTGCTTGGCCGACTGTTTCGGGACAGCGTACATGCTGCGGCAATCCGCCGAGAACCGCTCCTTCGCCCACCAAATTGTTGGGCCCGAGACGAACGCCGTTTTTGATAACAGCATGACCCGCGATTTGACAGCCGTTGCCAATCACCACATCTTGCTCAACAATGGCAAAAGGTCCAACTTTGACGTCGGAGCCGATTTGAGCTTGGGGATGAACAACTGCCAAAGGATGAATGGTCACCGTGGAACCTCAAATTTGGTCGGCAGGAATGGAGGCTGGATAGCTGGCAAGTCGTGGTAGGTGGGAAGATGGTTGGTCAAGGCATGTTACGCCAGAGGTCGTTCGTCGTAGGCGAACAACTTTGGCAATCACTTCCCTGACGGATTGTATCGGCCATGCTGGCAGCATCGGTTCAACCGGAAATGGCAAAGACAATAACGAAACCGTCTATTCCGGCCTACCACGTTGGCCGACCGGGCCCGGAATGTTAAAGTGTTCCGAATATAGAATCCATACCGACCAGTAGCAGCCCAATAGGGAAAAAGATAGCAAAGAAGAATCTAGGGAAAGATCAAAGCAATCGCTGCGTATTTTTAAACCCTGAGTTTTTGCATTTTTCACTGATTTTTAAGTTGTATTTGAGGAAGTTACTATGCCAGCAAGCCACGAACTTTACGACCAGGCCGACAAGCTTAAAGATGCTGGAAAACTTGACGAGGCAGCCGCAAAGCTGAACGAACTGCTCGCGGCCGACCCTCAATATGCGCTGGCTCATTCGGCACTGGCAGTGATCTTGACACGGTTGGGCCGACACGCTGAGGCCATTGAGCATGGGAAAAAAGTCTGCGAATTGGAGCCTAACGATCCATTCAGCTTTACGGCACTCAGTGTGACTTATCAGCGCGCCGGAAAAATTCCCGAAGCGGAAGAAGCACTAGCCCGAGCGCGCATGATGCAAATGGGAATGAATTAGCCGAATGGGGAAGACGGAATGGGAAATGAAAAGTAACTAACTTATTCCCTATTTCACACTTCCACTCCCCATAATCTAGGCGCTTGCAGCTTCTCACCTGATTCGCTATGAATGCAGTCCTAATTCAACGGAATTCTTTTTATCAGCGAAGGACGTATGGCAACCAGAGAAGTTCAAATTGAAAATTGGTACGATCATCCCGAGTGGTTCGAAATTGGCTTTCAAGATGAGACCGAAAAGGAAGCCGATTTTTTTGAGCAAGCTTTCAAGAAGTATTGCCCATTCAAGGTAAAGCGAGTGTTCGAACCGGCCTGTGGCGGCGGCCGATTAGTGGTAGAAATGGCTTCGCGCGGGTATCAGGTCACCGGATTTGATCTGAGCAAGGCGATGCTCGATTTCACCCAGCAACAACTTCGTGCACGCAAACTGAAAGCGAAGTTATTTCAAGGCGACATGACCAAATTCAAGTTGCCTGTTGTCCATGATGCTGCTTTCTGCACGTTCAACAGTTTCCGACACTTGACGACGGAGGAAGCCGCCCGCAGCCAAATTCAATGCGTGGCCAATTCGCTCCGCTCCGGTGGGCTGTACTTCTTAGGAATGCACTTGGCCCCGCCTGACATTGCCGATTTGTGTACGGAGCGCTGGTTCGGTAAGCGCGATAATCTGCATGTGACGACGACGCTGCGCGTGATAGCCTCCAGCCGCAAGACTCGATTAGAACGGCTGCGAATTTGCGTTCACGTGAAAGAGTTCACAGCAAACGGCCATTCCGCAGCAGCGAAGCGCAATGGAAGTGCAAAGCTAAATGGCAAAGCCGCGGCAAAATCGAATGGCAAAGCTGCTGTTAACGGAAAACCGGCTCGCGGCAAAGCGGCGAGCAATGGCTACATCGTCCACCGCATGCGCGACGAATTCGACTACCGCCTCTACATGGCCGCTCAAATTCGCAGCCTCTTCAAAAGCGTTCCCGACTTCGAACTCGTCGAAGTGTTCGACTTCAACTACGACATCGACGAGCCCTTGGAGCTTAACGACGACTTAGTCGATACGCTGTTTGTTTTGCGAAAACGCTAATCTCGGTCCGAATCGGCCCAAGAACCTGTTGATATACTACTCCCTCCTGTCTCTCCTTCGAATGGAGAGGCTGGGGATAGGGTGGGTCATTTAATTTCGCATCCCCAAGCGATCCCCTTACTGCCCGGGCGAGTCGCAAGTCCTGTGGTCGTCTGAGGATATTGCGCGCATAAAATTCCTTGCTTTTGCGGCGTTTTTAGGTCTTGACGGTTCTTTTGAACACTACTATACTTAGTTACATTAACGAATAGAAGATTCATTCATGGTTGTACCTGGCACGGCTTCGGCTAGACCGCCAGGGCAAAGTCGGGCATTGGACCGGCGCCACATTTACTGCTGTCGCTTTGTCGACATCGTATGCAGCGAGGCGGATGCGACCGTCGTTTTTTGACGGTTTTCTAGCGTCCGTACTCTTCTCAGCGATCCCAGCAAGTTCGAGCCTCACGCTCGCGGTATGCGCCGCGGGCTTTTTGAGAGGTGTTTTCACCCATTTTATGAAGGAGTTTTGTTATGCTTACGTTCACTACGAACAAGACCGCAAATTACACAGCGGCGGCAGGTCAGTTGGTGCGGGCCGACGTTTCCTCCGGCGGCATCACAGTCAGTTTGCCGGCGAGTCCAGCGGCAAATGATCAGGTCGGCGTGTTGTTGCGCGACACCAATGTCGGCGCAGGTTCTAACACCGTGACAGTGTCGGGCAACGGCAATACGATCTTGGGCGAAGGAAACTCGCTAGAGTTGTTTATCGAAGGAGACTATGTCGAGTTTCAGTATCAAGGAACAACTGATAAGTGGGTAATCATTGATGATCGCCGTCAGCATCATGCGGCGATCATCGAAAGCGGGACGGTTGTCTATAACAATGCCGGCATGACGACAACCTCAACATCGGTGACAATTCGTAGGGCTGGCAAGTATCAAGTTAACGGAAATCTTTCTGTCGGAGTGAGTCCTCCATTTGGCGGATTGACTGTGCAAATAAAACGGAATCTTGCTATAGCTCTGCGCGCTGAAGTGGTTGTCGAACCTAATGGAGGCTATAACCTTCCGGGAGTTACTGCAGCAGGCATCCTATTATGTCAAGCAGGCGACCAATTGATATCAAGTTTCGGTACAATTGATTCATTCTCGGTCGTAGAAGTTTAAGTTTTGATGCTTAGGCATTTAAAGCCCCTACTCAGCCGGCGTGATCTAAACGCCGGCTGACTTTTTGCGTATTAAACCAACTACCAATATGCTTCCAAGCCAACCGACAAACCGTTGTAGAAGATTTGCCCGCCTTCGTTAAGTGACGGAACTCGAGAAGCCAAATATTTGTCGAAGGACACTTGATCCGAGGCAAGCGCGAGTCCTCCAACGAGTGCCAGATCATACGAAACTCGCAATGTGATGTGTTCTGTCATTTCCCAGCCAAACATAAAGCTCAATTCGCCCAAAAATGCACAAGATTGGTTGTGTGCACTCGTATCAAGAAACCTGCTATCTATCTGAGTATCGATTGCTCTTAAACGATACTGTCCTTCGGCGAAATTGCAATAAACTCCAGCCGTTCCGCGAACGCCCCAGTACCATCCTTCATGTACATCGGTGCAATCGCCCCCCATTTGCACACCTAACAAATTATTGTCGGTATTGATGAGCATATCACCCGAGAACACATCGGAGGAAACCCCGTTGCGTCCGCTAAGCCATTGCCATCGCTCATCGACGGTTATCCCGCGAAGCCCGAGAATCAACGATTGAGTTCGGCCAGGCACAATTTGCCGCGACCAGAAGCCATCGGGCCCCATGATCATCCGATCTCGCCCTGGGCGATTGCGAATCCGATAATTGATTTCAACGCTGTGGAACTGCGATTGATAAAAAATGTCGTAAAAATCGGCAGCGTTGTAGCCCGGAGCGCCGAAATCCAACTGCGTCAGCAACATGCGGGGTTCATTGCTGATTAAACCAGCATGACCTTCCCATTCGTTGAATCCTAGATAAGTTGCTTCAATACTATGATCTCGATTGTCGAGATCGCGCATTAGCATGTAACCAATTGTGGTTCGGTTACCGGGTTCAACACCCAGCGACGTTTGGTTTTTGTTTAACTCTGGGATTGGAAAGAAAACGATAGTTTCGACCGGTGGCTCGAACGAATCATCGAAGCCCAACACTAAACCGAACGGTCGTGTACGATGCCATACCACAAAGTCGGAGGCCGCGTACCAGCAACCATTATGCCACCAGTTTCCTGAGGTGAAAGGATACGCAGGGCCATCTTCCATCATGGAATCATGCTCGACGAACTCGTCGCCCTCCATCACAATGGAGTCTTCCGGTCTCATGCTTTGTTGGTTCTGCGGATCGGCCCAATAGTTTACTTCGGGACGCGTTGGTCCATTTTGCCGCCAATTGTTTGAGTGCGGCTGAGCAGATTCACGCATCGATTGAGGGGATTGAGCGCGGAGCGTTCCTGCCATTAGCAGAAGCACTGTCCCAACAGCGGTGTAATTCCAGGTCGCGAGTTTCACTCGTCGATCCTCCAAGCCGTAGTTGCAAAATTGACTGGTGAATATTCGTAGCAACTTCCCCCCGAAAGCGCGTACGATCCGGTATTTCCCTCCCATTGATCGGATTCAGAAAGGCTTCTCCAGTAGGAATAATCAACCGAATCGATAAAATTTTTGAATTCATCCCAAATTACGCACTCAGAAAACTCTGTAAGTGATGTTGCTAGCAATGCTTACGTAAGCCCCTAATATTCCCATAGTAGTCGAAGCGTATCCGGTTCTGTTACGATGCCAGTGCGACCGTAGCAAATGACAGCACACGAAACGATAAAAGCTGCACCTACATTTTCCTTCCTCACACCTTGGTTAGTTCCTTACTTTCATGCCCATAGATCCTTATTCTCCCTGTCCTTGCGGTTCAGGCAAAAAAGTCAAATTCTGTTGTTGTTCTGACATCGTGCCGGAACTCGATAAAGTCACCCGTTTGCTGGAGGGAGAGCAGCCGACTGCGTGCTTAGATTACGTTCGCAAGCTCGATGAAAAATATCCCGGTCGTGCATGCCTGCAAAGCATTCGCGTGAATTTGGAAAACGCTGTCGGGGATCGGGAATTTGCCAAGTCAACGCTAGCATCACTGCTGGAACATCAAGCTGATAATCCGGTGGCTCTGTCCCAGAAGGCGCTTGAAGCTGCTCAAGATAATCCCTTGGCTGGTATCGCTTGGCTACAGAAGGCTTTTGAAGCAAGTAAATCGGAAATGCCGGTCCAAGTGTACGATGCAGCCGGTATTCTTGGCATGGCACTGCTGGCCGAGGAACATTATTTACCCGCCCGCGCGCTCTTTCAGTTTCAAGTCGGAGTGACACAAGCCAAGGATGAGCGTGCGTTAAATGCCCTGTTGCAATTTGAAGGCTCGCCTTCGGTTCCTGTTCTTATCAAAGATTCCCAACCATTAGCACTGGCACCAGAGGCTGTGTCGTGGAAGGCGGAATTTCAAAAGGCACTAGAAGCTGCACATCGTGGGCAATGGCAAAAAGCAGCCGAGGGCTGGACTGCTTTGACGAATAAAGTCGCCGATGTTCCTGATTTATGGCGTAATCTGGCGGCCATGCGGAGTTACTTGGGTGATTACCACGGTGCGGCCGCTGCGCTGCGTAAATTTGCCTCGCTCGCTGGATCAGCAGATGACGCCATTGAAGCTGAAGCACTTGCACAGTTACTTACCAAAGAAGATGAGCATGGTAAGGTCGATGAACTAACATGGACATTTTCTATTAGCAATGCCGAAACGGCGCAAGAAAAACTTGCATCCGATCGCCGTTTCGAACGTTTACCGCTCGATTTGTCGGCATGGAAAGAAGAAAACGAACCGCCACCGCGTGCCGGTTTTGCAATTCTCGATCGCCTGCTACCTACTACCGGAGTAGGAATATCGCGGGAGCAAGTGCCGCACAACCTTGCTCAAATGCTTCTCTTTGGCAAGCAAACTGATCGCGAAGCAAGACTGGAACTCACGTTGTATCGACCGGAGTTCGACACTACGCAGAAAATTTTGCGAGACGTGTTGGGTGATTTGCTTGGATCGGCTGATAAAGAAGATATTTTGGGTCACCTTACTCAGATCGAACATGCTTTGAGTTGGCATTGGCGAATTCCTGACGACACTCCCAATGATCTACGAGAATCATTGGCAATTGAACAACGGCGCGAAATGGTTTTAGAGCGTTGGCCATCCATTCCACAGCCCATGCTAGGTGGCCGTACTGCGCAACAAGCGGCGGGCGAACCCCAATATGCCACGAAACTGCTCGCCGGCATTTTGTTGTTGCAGCTTTCTGATGGCGAAGGTTCAGCAGAAACTTACAACGAATTGCGGCGGAAGCTTAAATTGCCCGAGCAAACAGATGTCGATGCTGAAAATTTCGACGCGACTCGCATTTGTTTAGCGCGACTTGCACGAGTAAAACCTGAAACTCTTTCTATCGAACAATTAAAGCAAGCATTTAACCGTGCCGCGGTCACGGGCTTTTCGTTAGCACTTCGTCGCTTGGCGCCGGAGGTAGTTAAGCGAGATGAAATGCCGGTAAACGAATATAAACTGCCGGCGTATCGCTTGTTGGCAAGAATGGCTCGCGATCCAAACGAGGCATTGAAGCTAATAGGAGAAGCTCGAAGCCTTGCCGAGGGGAATAAGCTTTCATCGGCGCCTTGGGATTTAATGGAGCTAGCCGTAAGCATCCAGCGTGGCGATGGCCCTGCAATCACGCGGTTGATCGACCACATTCGCCGGCAACATGGGCGCGAGCCTGGCGTCGTTCAATCACTTGTTCAATTGCTGGTGCAAACCGGATTGATAACTCCCGATGGCCGATTAATAGCTCCCCAGACATCGGAAACCTCGGGTGAGCCGTCGTTGGTTCTGCCAGGTGCCGAGGCAGAAGCAGGGAAATTATGGACGCCGGATTCAGCTCAACCATCTGGAGAGAAAAAATCGGCGCTTTGGATTCCCGATTAGATTATGCCGCGAGTTTTATTTCTGAGCGTGGTTTTTTCGAGATGCCGTGTGGAGTCCAAATAGCGCGATTTTGCTTGGTCTCATCGCGAATTTGTCGATTTCGTATCAGTGCTTCTTCACGCACATAACCACGTGGATGATCGAGATGGACACAGACAGCGCGGTAACGAATTCGTTTGCCACGCATCCCGGTGTTCATCATCCGCTCGCCCATTTCACGATCTTCGCCTCCCCATTCCATCCTTTCGTCGAAACCATTTACTCGCAAGATATCGGATTTCCATCCCGATGAATTGTGACCATTCCAGGTAGCTTTTGTTGTAGTCGCTGCATCGAGTAGCCAAGCCATTGATGGCCCGGCAGAGAGCTTCAGCTTTTTTAAATTCCACGGCAACCCATGAACTCGTAACCAGCTTGCATCGGTGGCATGACGGGCCAGAATGTCATCCCGTGAAATGGATTTACTCAATTCGAGCGGCAGTTTGAAATAACCACCGGACAGAAAATAACCTTGTTTGACATGACGGACGTGGGTTTCTAAAAAATCCCAGCGTGGAATGCAATCGCCGTCAGAAAATACAAGATAATCGGCCGTCGATTCGACGATCGCGCGATTTAAAATTGTGCATTTACGAAATCCTCGATCTTCATGCCAAACATGGCGGATCGATAGATTAGTTTCTTCTCGCAGATGATTGATGCAATCTCTTGTATCCTCTGTCGAACCATCGTCAGCAATCACTAATTCGAAATCACGATGGCTTTGTGCAACATATCCCCAAATGACTTTTTCAAGCCATTCTGGCTGATTGTAAGTGCTGAGAATGACGGAAAGACGCATCGAAGAATCGGTGGTTAGTCGTTAATGATCACAAGGAACAATTGCGACGACGATAGCGTTTTACCGTATTTTGAACCATATCAATCGGATTGCTCTAGGACCACCCTGCATCGGAGAGTATCCTTCTGCGTTCAATTGCGGTGCAAGCACGTAAAGCTGTAACTTTTCTTTTAGAGATTAACGCGGGATTGTATTGTTATGTCACAACGCTTAACGGTTCTTATCCCGACCAAGAATGAACGCCGCAATTTACGGCTCTGCGTGGAATCGGTTCGTTCGATTGCACACGAAATTCTTGTTGCCGATAGTGGCTCTACCGATGGTACGCCGGAACTTGCCCGTTCATTAGGTTGCCGAGTAATTCAGCGCGAATTCATCGATTTTTCAAACTTTAAAAACTGGGCGATTCCCCAAGCGATACATTCTTGGGTGCTCATCGTCGATGCCGATGAGCGGGTGACTCCGGAACTAGCTGAAGAAATTCGGAAAACGCTAGCAGATACTTCTTCACGGATAGATGCCTATTGGATCTATCGAGATACATTTTTTCTCGGGCACCGACTTCGTTATGGCGATTGCTTGAACGATAAAGTGATGCGATTACTTCGTCGCGATCAATGCCGTTATACCAATCGTCGCGTGCATGAACAGCTTGCTGTTTTGCCAGACCGACAAGGTTCGTTGCGCGGCAGAATGCTGCACTACACCACTTGGACGTATGAGCAATATTTGGCAAAAATGATTCACTATACTGGCCTAAGTGCACGGGACATGCACGATCGTGGCCGTAGGGCTGGTTTTTTGAGCATGTTTTTACGACCGCCGATTCGCTTCTTTCAGCTCTATTTTTTGCGGCGTGGATTTCTCGATGGCTTGCCTGGCTTGCAAATGTCGATGCTCGTTGCGTTTACA
>CAZIGP010000024.1:13280-14976 GCA_964538425.1 uncultured Pirellulales bacterium
TTCTTGAAACAAGCGCGACTGTGGGCGTTAGATCAAGCCGTGCCACAGCCCGATCCAGAAGCAGAATGTCACGAAATTGAGCCGATGAGAAAAGCTGCCTGATGAAAATGCAGCCATTAATGTGGCTTAAGCGTAACTTCGATCTCATTAAGCAATTGGTCTTCCCCTTTACGTAGGAAACTCATCGCAGTTTCCTGGGCGATTTGCTTACAGTAGAAACTTATACAGCGGCCGCCTAATACAATAGCCTCACCTTGCAGCTCCACGGTGAGCTGTTGCACGCCACTATTTGTTTTGCGTCGCACCGCTCGTTTAATGCGAGCTAATAAGCGAAGCTGATCGTCGTCTTGTTTTGTCGCGACAACAGCATTACTGGCGAGCAGCGATTGCGAAATATCTTTTAGCATGATTCGTTCCTCCTGCAATGCGTGTGACTACTGTCACACGGCGTGCCGGCATGGCGGCGGAGAAACGTCCCTGTCCCCGGCGGCTGTCGGACCGCAATTCCTAATAGACAACCATCATGAATATTTTCCCGATGTGTAAGCGGGAGATCGTGTATGTCAGCCGATCCGTCAAATCCCTTCAAAATGGCGCTTCAACCAACGAATCACTCTAGGCGCGCATCAGCAGCGATGTCAATGCCACATCAGCCAGGGCTTAAGCAAAATCCGATGTGTTATTTCTACGTTCCCGAATTGCTAGCAAAGCGCTAGCATACAGCAAAGACCTAATAAGAATTTCGATTTGACTGTAGGTCGACTTATCAACCGAATTCTTAGACTTAGCCTATCTTGCCTGTTTTCTTGAGGTAAGCAATCACCTCGTCAGCAAGTGTTTCTGCACTTTTGGTCCCGGCGTCCAAAGTTAATTCGGGATTTACCGGTGCTTCATAAGGATCATCAATGCCTGTAAAACCTTTGAGCTCTCCGGCTCGGGCTTTTTTATACAGGCCTTTAGGATCTCGTTTCTCACAAACTTCAAGTGGAGCGTCCACGAATACTTCGACAAAATCTCCTGGCTTCAATTTTGCCCGCACCGCGTCTCGATCTCGCCGATAGGGGCTAATAAATGCAGTCAGAGCAATCGTGCCGGCTGAAGAAAAGAGCTCAGCAACCGCACCAATACGGCGAATATTTTCTTCTCGGTCTTGCGCCGAAAAACCTAAACCAAATCGCTTGGCGAATTCTTCACCATGTCGTTCTTTAAGTAAGGCTGGCGAAGCGTTAAGGCCAAGCCGAACATTATCACCATCTAGTACAAAGCTACGACAGCCCATGGCATGCAGTGTGTGATCGACCAGATTGCTTACCGTGCTCTTACCGCAAGCACTTAATCCGGTGAACCATACGACGCAACCTTTGTGCTTATTTAATTGTTCGCGCTCTTCTCGAGAAACACTATGTTCATGCCAATGAACTTGAACTTTTTCGTCAGACATAATTCCTGCGACTCCTAGAAATCTTAAGCAATTTGCTGTGATGTAAAGGAGCGATCATATCGAATTTTTGTTTGTCCGAAAAGCCATTGTCGACAAGTGGCCAATAGCGAAGAGGTCGAACTTAAAGCCAGAAAAGGCAGCTAGTAATCGATATTTTGCGTACTTTTCGCTTAGATTACTACTTGCCAAACTTTGAAGCGTTCACCCGATAGCCAGCAAAAGCACTCCCGAGGTGCGCCTTCAGCTTATCGAGAT
>CAZIGP010000025.1:0-6603 GCA_964538425.1 uncultured Pirellulales bacterium
CGATGCTGGCAAGACCTGGAATCTGCTGGATACACCTCCCGGATATGGTGGGCAAAGCAGCTATTTACTGCCTAATCCGATGGATGGCCGACAAATTGTCTGGGGTAGTCATGGTACGGGGCTTTGGTTAGGTAGTGCCGTCGTACCAGAACCAAAATCGATTGCTTTATTAATAATTGCCTTAGCAAGTGGGATTCCAGTTTTCAGACGTATTTCAGTGCGGTAGTCGGTTTTGTATAAAAAATACTTGGGGAATAAATAGTTTTTTTGTAAACTTCTATCAATGTGCCTTTTATCTTTCTTTGACTATTTCTTCAGGTTGGACGATGCTTGAGCGACACTCTGTTTCCAGAAGGCCAATTCGTTTTGTAAACCAAGCCTTCATCATCGCCATCATCTGGTTCACGACCGTTTCTTTGCAGGCCCAAATCTCGCCCAAGGATCAGCTTGCGCGGATGCAGGCGAACGATGCGTTGCAGGTGCTCATCTATGCCTCCGAGCCGATGATCACCAATCCCGCGGCGATCGATATTGATACCCAAGGCAGAGTGTGGGTGGCTGAAATTCAATGGTACCGTCAACAGGCGAAGCAACCTCCTGCGGACAAGATTAAAGTCTTGGAAGACACCGACGGTGACGGTCAAGCCGACAAAGTGACCGTCTTCGCCGAAGGCCTTTTTTGTCCCATGAGTATCTGCGTTGCCGGGGATAAGGTCTATGTTGCTACCAGCCCCGATCTCTGGGTGTATGAAGATAAAAATGGCGACTTGAAGGCCGATGGTCCGCCTCAAAAGCTGCTGACTGGCTGGGGCGGGGTCAACCACGATCATGGAGCGCATAGTCTTGTGTTGGGTCCCGATCATCAGTGGTGGATGTCCACCGGAGATGCGGGGTTTGATCTTACGGGAACCGATGGTTCACACATTGCCTACCAATGGGGCGCGATACTGCGGGGTGAATTAGATGGCAGTAAGCTGGAAACCGTAGCCGTGAACTTTCGCAATCCCTATGAAGTTTGCGTTAATTCATTTGGCGAAGCATTCTGCAGCGACAATGACAACGATGGTAATCAAAGTGTGCGAATCTGCTGGATTTTAGCAGGAGGAAACTATGGTTGGTACGGTAGGCCGCCCGAACGTGCTCCTCCAGGAATGCCCCTGGGTGAGCATTGGCATTTTCGCGGCCATGTCCCCGGCCACGTGCCGGCAACTTTAGTCACCGGTTTTGGCTCGCCCTGCGGCATTTGTTGTTACGAGTCGGATGTCTTGGGACCAGATTTCAAGAATGCCCAGATCCATACCGATGCCGGTCCTGCCGAAGTCCGGCGATACCGGCACGAGAACTCCGGCTTTGGCATGCAGGCAACCCAGGAAGTATTTTTAAGCAGCCAAGACCGTTACTTCCGCCCCGATGACGTTTGTGTCGCACCCGATGGCAGCTTATACGTTTCCGATTGGTATGACGGGGGCGTTGGCGGTCATGCGTACAACAATCCCCACGAAGGCCGGATTTTTTTGTTGAGGCCTAAAAATGCGACACTAAAACGGCTGGAAAAACCGGGCCCGTATCAAAACATTCCCGAGGCAATCGCCGGTTTGAAAAGCCCTAACCTGGCAACCCAGTATCTTGCCCGGGAACGATTGTTGGCTGAGGGGGAAGCTAGCATCCCTGCATTGATCCACTTGCTCAGCGATTCTGAACCAAACTTTCGGGCTCGTGCTTTGTGGGTGCTGGACCGCATGGGAGGAAGAGGTCGTGAAGCAGTGATCGGCCAGCTTACCAACGAAGACCCCGCATTCCGCGCCTTGGCCGTCCGAATTTTGCGGCGGCATGGGAGTGAATACGCCCATAGAATCCTACCTCTGGCCGGCGATAAATCGGACGAAGTCGTGCGAGAAGTGTTGTTGGCGATTCGTTCCCTGAAATTTACAGAAGCCGATGCCGCGCTGGCTGCGATTACTGGCCGATACGACGGTCACGATCGCTACCTGCTCGAAGCAATCAACATTGCCATGACCGATCGCAAAGACAACTTGTACAAACAGTTGACTGCAAACGGCGAACTGAAACCAGAACAAATTGATTTGCTACAGCTTCTTAATCCTCAAGCTGCTAACGAATTTCTAAAAGCGCGATTATTTTCCCAAGATCCTGGTGGGACACCGTCCTTAATTTATTCAGCGAGCACAACCGATTCCTTTGATACCGGGAAAATTCTCTTGAGGTTTCTGGCCGAAGAATCAGCAGCATGCTCATTGAGAATGTTGGCGCTCGATTGCTTTTCTGCCAATTTGAATGGGGTTTGGCGCAATCTTAAGGAGGATGAACAGCTATCGATTGTGTTTCAGAAGCTGTTAACGGACGAGCTTTTGCAACGACCGGCATTACACGTCATCCGTCGACATCGACTAAGCCAGCTAGCCCCCAGCGTGTTAGCCCTTGCGTCTTCGGCCATGGCGAACACCGAAACTCGCTGTGCAGCCATTGAGACACTGGTTCAATTCAATGACCCTCAGTTCAACGATGAATTCCATGAATTACTAAAAAGTGACGTCATCCCAATCCGTGAGGCCGCATTCTCAGCACTCATCGATCAGCAAGATTGGACAACGGTTGAACAAGCCTTCACAGACCAAGCCAAGATTACCCCTAAAATGCGCGCTGCCGTGGTTGATCGGTTACTGGCATCCACAGGCGGGGCTTTATTGCTTTTAAAACTAATTAAGAAAGACCAGTTGCACCATGAATTAAAGGAGCAAGTGATTGAAAAAGCGGCTGCACACCCCGACGCCAACGTTCGAGCTGTCTATGAAGAATTTATTCCGCCTGCCATGAAACTTAAAAAGCTCGGCGAACTAGTCTCAGCTCAGCAGATTCTGGCCTTGAAAGGAGACAAAGTTCGGGGCGAATCCATCTTTATGCAAAGCTCCGCAGCGCAGTGCAAAAATTGTCATAGTGTGCTGAATATCGGCGGAAAAATCGGGCCGGAACTTGATTTGATCGGGAAAAAATATGAACGCGAGACATTGTTAAAAACGATTCTCAACCCATCGGAGGCCATCGCTCCGGAGTACATTCCTTATATTGCTACCTTGGTAGATGGTCGATTATTAGTGGGTTTTATCACGGAAAAGTCAGATGACGAAATGGTACTCAAAGATGCGAACGGAAGGCTCACAAAAATACTCCGAAGTGACGTCGAATCGCTTGTTCCCCAATCTAAATCGATGATGCCGGAACTGACACTCAGTGCGGTCAGCGCGCAGGATGCGGCCGATCTACGGGAGTATTTAGTCAATCTCAAAGAAGCAAAATAACACGCACGATAACTGCAACTCATGCCCCAGGCATGGTGGTTGTCAGTTACAAAAGAAATTCTGACACCGTCGAAACGAGCTCTAAGTACTACTCGACTCAATCAAGTATTTGAGTGTGATACGCTTTAAATTAGTTATTGTTTTTGACGGTTCACATGAATAAAGACACCGCGTACTGCGGTTGCAGGTTGTGAATTTGCATTTTCTTGCCATCCGGCTTGGTCCCAAATCAACAACAGAGTATTCGGGGCAACCTGGCGTAAGCCCGTGTAACCAAAGCTCCATTGGGAAGCTCCGATGCTCGAGTTGTTATAGGTGTAGATAGGAGTTACATTGCCCCAGTGATGGCCATCGTCGGTACTAAACATGATGTAGACATTCGGCCGGCCAAAGCTACAAGCGATCACACCGTTGTTCAGCACGGCAAGATCTGGATCGACCCCCATTACTCCGGTTGGCGCATATTTCGACCAGGTTTTGCCTTCGTCTGTTGAACGTGCCATAACCAGAGGCTGAAAGCCGTCGGTCCGGATGACGCAAAGTAAATCTTTATTTGGCGTCTGCACCATGACTGGTTCACAAAAGCCTTCGGTGGGCACGGCCTCATCGGCCGCAATGGTAGAGAGATAGCGCCAATGATGGCCTTGATCATTTGATTCCAGTACGACGACCCGAAGCTTTTTATCGCCTTGAAATCTAGTTTGCATTGTGGCGAGTAGAGTTCCATTTTTAAGTTCAATCACAGAACGCCAGAAAGCACCCACGACTGTGCCTTCTCGTTTTGCTGTTGAATACCATTTGGGAACATCATTGGTCAGGCGTTCGCCAACAGCATTTGGCATATCGATGAGGAGGTCTTCGGAAGCTCCAAATGTTTTGCCACCGTCTGTAGATCGACAGAGACTACCGTGAATTTTTCCATCGAGGCACCGAATTGCATAGGTATCGATTGATAGGACCGTTTGACCTCCTTGAATGGAGGCAACAGCTTCTTCGCGCCAAACTCGTTGCGTGTCTGGCTCCCAAGTTTTTCCATGATCGATGGAGCGCAGGCTGAAACGGCGTGCAAAGTGAATATCGACATCCCAGTGATAATCGCAGAGCAAAGTTCCGTCTTCTAGTCGCCAAAGATGTGGTTGCTCATGTTTTCCTTCATTCACTTGGGAAGAACTGATAGTAAATGGTTCCTCCATTTGTATCTTCAAATTGGGATCGCGCGACATCTTCGGATAGAGATCAGGCTCATCTGCGCTGCTTTGATTTGAATACCATCCCCACACGCTGATCGAGGCAGTAAGAATCGCCAGCAGATTAATATATAACTGCCGAGAAGGGCGAACATGATCTAAAATCGTGAACGGTATCTTCATCTTTTCTACCTTAAAGTCTGAAGAAATCTTAGCGAGCATTCAACCTGAGAACCAAACCACTTTGATCCTATAGGATTGGTGGCGTGCTGTCAATCGACGACGGTTGATTAAGAGTCATGCTTCATCTAGATCAATCTAAACGGATTTGAAGGCATTCTAATCAACGGCCCAATGCGGAAACGGTTTGATCCGAATTTTTCTTGTGAATCGAAAAAGCTTGATCTCGTCCCCACACAGTCATCGCGTAAATATCTTTGCTATGACGTGACGGAGTAATAAAGCTAAATAGGTAGCCGCAAAGCAGAGTAGGAAAGCAACCGATAACTCCATACCAAACAAACGATACTTTGTCCCATAGGAAAAGAGTTGCTGCAAATCCCATGAGAGCTCCGACGACAGCTCCCACAGAATTTGCTCGAGTGGAAAACATTCCTAACAAAAACATACCCAACAAAGGCCCAGTAAAGAAACCGATGACTGCAACGGCCGTCTGAAGCAGCGAACCCATATGAGCAAAGTAAACAACCACTGCCGAAAGTGTGATTGTAATACCCCAAATAAGCGTGACCCAACGAGCATAATCCAAGGTGATCTGATGCGAGTTTGATCGGATTCGCCGCAGTCGTTGAACAAAATCTACGCATGTTACGGTGCTTAACGAATTTAATCCTGATGAGAAAACAGACATTGTGGCGGCAAATAGGCCTGCAAACACCAGCCCAGCCAAGCCTGAAGGTAATACATTCCTCACAAAATGAGGAAGAACCATATTCGTATCACCAGTGTTGGCAACAAGCGTGTCCAAAGACGAGAGCAATTCTTTATTCTCAGGTGCATGATAATAAGCAAAAAATCCCAGGCCGAGCAGATACAGAATGATCATCACAGGAACTTGAATAATTGCAGAAACGATAAGCGATTTAGCCATCATTCGCGCTGAGCCGGCAGAGATGTATCGCTGTACTAAAACTTGATCACTTCCGTATGCACCCACTTGGCTAACGATTAAGCCAAGAAACAATCCCCAGACGGTCATTTCTTTCCAAAATTGCGAGTCCCGAATATCTGAAGAAAAGGTGAACAACTTGGTATGGCCTGCTTCGGCTGCTACGTTCCAGATCTTCATTACGTCGCCTTGAAAGGCCCATAATACAACTCCAGCCATAACGAAAATGCTACCTACAAGCACAAAAAATTGCATGACATCTGTCCACAATACAGCCTTCATGCCTCCTAGCACGGTATATAAAGTTGTGAGCGCCCCAACAATCAAGATACAAGCTCCTACTGGCCATCCCACAATTTGTTGCAGGGCCAGTGCAACTGCATAAATGGCGATTGCCATGTGCGCAGCACGCTGAATTAAAAAAATGGTTGAAGCAAACAGTTGGCAAGTGAGACCAAATCGATACTCAAGATATTCATAAATTGTATATACCTTTAATCGTGCTAAAAATGGAATGAAAATATAGGCCACTAAGATTGCTATAAACGGCCCTAAGACAAGAGTTGTTGCATATCGCAGATCGTGGTAATACGTCCAAGCTGGTGAACCCATATAAGAGATCGCGGAAAAATCACACGCCACGATTGAAATAGCAACTGCCCACCAAGGGGCAGCGCGTTCTGCAAGAAAATAGCCTTCGAGACTTTTCTGCTTTCTGGCAAATGATAGCCCTAATAATACTGTGGCAATTAAGTAGACCGACAATACTAAATACCCAACAAGGCCGAAGCTACCAGGCATGATCAATACTCGCTGAATAAAAAATATGATTTAGCAATTGCGTTGCTATGATCAAAGACAGAACCACGGATCGGCATCAAAACAACATTTCTGTTGCCTGGCATACGATTAGAACTGATATTCAATCGCTTTTACTGCTACTTTCTTCACCTAATTCTCGAATCTCGAT
>CAZIGP010000025.1:6613-14725 GCA_964538425.1 uncultured Pirellulales bacterium
GGCCGTGGCACCCGCCCGCTCGCCAAGTGATTTAATCTCGATTTCGCGATATTGGACAATTGCTTTTGCATTGCCGTGGACTTGCAAAGCAATCATTCCTTGCTGAGAAATGTTGTCGTCTTGTTCGACGTAATCAACGGTTTGTTCGTTGTTGAGCCACAATTGAATGCGCTCGTTATTTGCCCGGATGCGATATTCGTTCCAATCGTCTTTTTTGAGGAGTCGTTCAACGGCTTCTTTCGAAGGACTCGCAAGAACTTTGTTGCGCCTGCTTTCATCATATAGCGATCCATCAAATCCCATCCCGAAATCCGCTTGATATCCCTGTACTTCGTGATGATTAGGAATTCGTTGCGAGCGAAACTGGATTCCGCCGTTGACGAAGCCCTCTTTGCCGATCAACTTATACTTCAATCGCAACTCGAAATTTTTAAACTCGCGTGTAGTGGCAAGAAATTCATTTCGAGGAGTCGTCGAATCCAGCGATCCAGCTACGATAGATCCATTTTCGACTCGCCAAGTTTTTTTAGTATCACCTTCCCATCCACGAAATGACAAACCATCGAACAGTGAAGTGGATTGGACTTGTGAATTATTTAACTGTTTAGGTTGAACGCTCTGAAGGATGGGATCATCTGCCAGCAGCGAGTATGAGGTGCACGCTTCGATTGCAATAGCAAGTAGAAAAATACAGGCTTTCATGATTTGTATTACGCAAAGAGTGGTCTGGTGGCTGATTTAGTCTTGCCACATAGCGGTTTGATTACTTCGATAAGCACGATTAGCAAGGTGCGCTGCACTGGCAGCCGAAACGCCAGCAGTAACTGGGCAGCAAGGTTCGTTACGATTGCGAATACAGTCTAACCAGTTTGCTAAGTGAAGCAATTCGCCATTAGGCTCGTTGTAAAAGTCCAAGCCACGACGTTTTTCCGAACCTGGACACCATTCTTCGTATTGCGATTCGTCACGCTCCGGATGGACTTCATAACGGCCACGATCGACATACAAGGTGCCATCGGTCCCCATAAATTCGACCATAGCGCGATTACGTGAATTGACGAATGTGCCTTCAAAATAAGCCTGAAATTTATGTTGAGGGTAATCCAACAAACACTGCACAGTATCAGGAGTTTCCCAGATTCCGGCACTCGCATAATTGTCGCCAATCGCGACAGCGCGTTGGGGGTGATCAACTTCACAAAACCACTGAACCACGTCAATAAAATGAACCATTAAATCGGTAAATATGCCCCCTCCAAAATCCCAAAACCAGCGCCAATTTCGTAGTCGATATTCATCGAAAGGCTGGTCAGGGGCATTGCCCAAAAAAGATTTCCAGTCGACCGTTTGCGGATCAATATGAAGCGGCCGACGACGAACTCGATCCGCATTACGATTCCACGTGAGATGGACTTTATGTAATTTCCCAATTCGTCCTGCTTTGAAAAGTTCTCTGGCTTTTTGGATCTGAGGCATGCTTCGTTGTTGCATGCCAACCTGCACAATGTTCTTTGCCTTCTTTTGGGCTTCGATGACTGCTTCACCTTCTTCCAGCTTATGGGTAAGCGGTTTTTCTACGTAGACATCTTTGCCCGCTTCACAAGCATCGATTGTCATAGGCACATGCCAGTGGTCGGGACTGCCAATTAACACAGCGTCAATATCTTTTCGATCAAGTAGGTCTGTGTAGTGTTTGGTAATTATTGCGCGAGGGTCTGCAATTTTTTGTGCTAATTGGATGCATAGATCGTCGACATCGCAAATAGCTGCCAAGCGGACATTAGGCAGTGTATTGAGCACTTCCATTAACCGTCGGCAACGTCCCCCGGTGCCGATGCATGCAATTTCGATGGTATCGTTCGCGCCAAACCCGCTTGCTTTTTCCAAACCGTTTCCTAGCAGCAGGGCGCCAAGCCCAAGAATTTCTGTCGTCTTCAAAAAGTGACGACGATGATACCTTGTTATCGACACAATTTTGACTCCTTGATGGCAGACTTAGGCGAAGAGGCTCCAGCACAGTAATAAATCTTATGGAGAGGTGCCAGAAGCCAAAGTCGGACCACCTTGATCCTATAGGATCAATTTGCCGATGTCAAGGATTTGTGAAGATTGCTCAAGAAATCTCAGGGGAGCAGAATGCCATTGGTGTGCCTAAGGAATGTGCAAGATCAATCTTGAAAAGGATCACGAGCAATGGCACTCAACTAAGACCATGCCAACTTTCTTTACAAAAAAAGATTGCATCGTCCATCTTGATCCTATAGAATAGAATCCATAATCCTATAGTATTGCCACGATTCGAATGAGCTTGAAAAAAGACTGGCCAAAACATCCGGCAACAGAAAGGCACTCGCATGACCAAACGAATATTGTGGTTCTTATTGATGGCGCTTTTGGTCGCGACCAAGACAGAAAGTGCTTCTAGCGCCGCCATCAACGTTAATCTCGCCAATGGACAGAGCTTCAACCGCGGCATTTTAGGGCAGAACGGCTTTTCATACCCGTATCTTAGCTTAAATGAACAAGGCTACACAGAATTCATTAGCTTATTCGACCGAACTAGCATTCGCGGAGTCGCAGGAGGAACATCGGCCAATAGCTATAATTGGAAGACTCGAGTAGAAAAAGATCAGGTAGCGGTTCGATCGGATGGCCAGTTAGCATTTGGACAATCGACCTTAGAATTTCTTCGCCTCGCACGCGATCATCATTCGGAGCTTATCGTTACGGTCAACGACAGCGGAATCGGTGTTTTTACCCAAGATGGCAGCTTAAACTATACTTTCAATTACACGAATACATCCCCTAGCGCACTTGCTTCCTTGGCAAAAGACTGGGTTCGCTACACGAATCACATTGTCCAAACCTATCGCCAAGGGGATATGATTTCTAATCCGGATGATCAACGCATTCTGAACGAGATTGGTTGGAGCGGACCAGATTTTAATACGGACAAATTACTGGCGCCCGGCGAAGGAGCCGTGCCTAAAGTAACTTATTGGGAAATCGGAAACGAAGTCGAATCTCATTTCAGCGCTACCGATTATCGCTCTCGTTATCGTCAAATTACCCAAGCGATGCTTCAAGCCGACTCTACCATTAAGGTCGGTCCAAACGTGATTGGTGCGGCCAATCCATCGCAGTCATCGGCCTTATTACAAGAATTGCTTCGCAATAGGGTAGGGTTGGGACGGGAACGAGTTGATTTTATCAGCTACCATCCTTATGCATATCAAGTACAGAACGTTGATTCTTCAGATCATGCCGCGGTAGTTCAAACGTTGAATTCGATGAAATCCAATCAAATTACTGAGCGCGATTGGATTCGCACTCGCATCACCAACTCAGGGCGAAATGCCAATCAAGTAGAATTGCTATCGACCGAGTGGAATCCGGCAAGTTGGGAAGGCTATGAATGGCATGAAAGACAGTATAACGCTTTAGGTGTAGTTGAAACGGCGTTTACTTACGCAGAGATGGGCTTGCGCGCCGCGAGTTTTTGGGTATGGCCAAACGATATTCATACAGGTAATGAAAGGCCTCAGTTCCAGGCATTTAAGGCACTTGTTGAACACGCCGGGGACACCTTAATTCATTCTTATTCAGAGGACAACATCAGGTTGTATGTCTCACGCGACAGCAATAACGGTAACATCGCAATCTGGGGATTAAATTTTGCCTTTGGTGATCCAACGGATATCGCAAAAACACTGGAGTTATCTCTTAATGGACTCATTGAACCGAATGCACAAATTACCTTGATGCGGCTGGCAAATTTAAGTGGACGAACAACGCTTTTTTCCGAGCACTGGAACACGCCCGATCGGTCAATCGGGTGGATTACCACCGATCTGACAGGCCAGATTAATCTTTCGAACTTTTCCATGATGCTTAATCCTGCCGAGATCACAGTTTTGTTGGTTCAAGTGCCCGAACCCACAAGCGCATTGCACTTTATTGTGCCATTCACTGGTTTTATTTTTGGTGCTTGGGGAAATGTGCGTCGCAACTGGTAATAATTTTCGCAGATTTCATTGCAAGGGTTATCTAAACTTTTACAACGAACTTGAGTTTGATCCGTTAAAGCGATCAAACAATATCAGCAAATGATGCACAATACTGTGGTGATTGTCGGTGGAGGTGTAACGGGTCTTAGTACGGCATATCATTTGGCATTGAGAAACTTCGGTCGTATTATCGTCATCGATAAAGGGCCCATTGGAGATGGTTCATCCAGTCGAGCCGCAGCAATTATCACGGGTCTATTATGGAGCGAAACAGGTGTACGCGCGCGTAAAATTGCGCTTCAGCGATTTCATGAATTATCTCATGAGTTACCTGGCTATCGCTTCTATAACGTGGGCTGTCTTAATTGGTTTGACGCTGCAAGCTGGAAAGAACGAGAATCGCTCTTACCGCTTTATGACCGTTGCGGAGCCCCTTATGAAGTGATGAACGCTGCAGAAATGCAACGCCGCTGGCCTGCACTGCAGCCCGTAAATGATTTCATTGGTTTGTTTGATCCACTAGGGGGTTACAGCGAACCCGATGCGTACCTTCCGGCTTTAGCCAATAAATGCCGTGAATTGGGAGTAGAGGTTTTAGAGCGAACCCAGGTAACCGAAATTTTAACGGCTGGTGATCGAATACGAGGCGTGCAAACAGATTGTGGTACCTATGAAAGTGATGCGGTCATTATTGCTAGTTATGCTTGGGCCAACCAAATTCTGAAAAGCGTTGATATTAATTTGCCCGTTAAATCCTTTGTTCATCAACGTTATATTACGCGCCCTTTGCCCGACAAAGTTGAAATGCCCGCTGTGAATGCCAATCCGCTAGGAGGTTACGTTCGGCCGGCCCTCGGTAAGCGTTTGTTGATAGGAGTAGAAACGGCAGACCGTCCGGAGTGCAAGATAGATTCTCTGAAATTTAATATGAACGAGTTAACGGCCGATTCCGCTCCCCCCAACGCAATGATCGAAAATTTTTCCAGAACAATTCCCTCATTGAATCAAACACAATGGGAGAGCTATCGTGTTGGGTTGATTATGTACTCTGCAGACAACGAACCAATTTTAGGGGAGTTTTCTGCCTATCAAGGACTTTTCATCGGCGCTGCGTTTCATTCGGGAGGCTTTGCATACAATCCAGCTTCCGGTTTATTACTTGCTCAATTAGTTGCTGAAGGAAAAACAGAGATTGATATCAGCACATTCTCGCCCAATCGATTTAATTTCTTAAAGACAAAAGAATATTTAAACAAGACTGCGACACTTGGTGATGCTGAACGTCGTAGACATTAACCGTTAGCTAGGCTGAATGACGCATGTAATTACGAATGTGCAAAACATGTATTTTGATGTGAATTTATTGACGGAGATTAAACCTATGTTTCTATTGAAGCCATTTTTCGAATATCAGAAATATCGAAAATACGTCATGATCGCTGTCCTATCACTTTGGACAGGTGCAACTGCAGCTCTTGCGCAAACACCAGAACATTCTGTGTCGGTAGCAAAGATTCGCGATGTCGTGATTTATAATGATGATACCTATTACAGCGCATTCCCTTCGATTGTTTGCCGGCCAGATGGCGAATTAATTGTGGCATTTCGGCGCGCGCCAGAACGGAGAAACTTTGGAAATGCGCTTGAAACTCACACCGATGCTTGTTCCCAGCTTGTGCTAGTTCGCTCCAGTGATCATGGAGAAACATGGTCCAAAGAGCCACAATTGCTTTTTGCCTATTCTCGCGGAGGACTGCAAGATCCTTGCATGCTTCAACTCGATAACGGAAGTATTCTTTGTGCGAGTTATGGATGGGCTTTGCTTCCCCAAGCAACGTCGCAGAAACTGGAAAACCCGTCACGTGCAGGTGAATTTGTTGCCACTGGAGGACTCTTATTGCGTTCAGAAGATGGGTGCAAAACGTGGGCTGAGATTAATTTGCCGTCTACACCGGGTGAGAAAAAGCTTGGGCCTTTCAACAAACCGCTGCCGATTTGTAACCGAGGTGCAATGGTTCAGGGAAAAGATGGCCGGATATTCTGGGTGACGGCCGCTGAAAATCCTCAAACAAAAATTACTGCTACCTACCTCTGGATCTCTGAGGATGGTGGTAATACATGGAACTATTCATGTCCCGTCGCTATGGATGACAAAGTGGCATTCAATGAAACATCGATCTATGAAACCCCGAAAGGAAATTTAGTTGCATTCCTTCGTACCGAAGGGTTTAACGACCATACAGTTATTGCTCGCTCCATCGATGGAGGGAAGAGCTTTCAACCCTGGCAAGACACTGGTTTTATGGGCCATCCTCATCACGCAATTCGTTTACCCAATGATCAAGTGTTGCTCGTCTATGGTTACCGTCATAATCCGTGTGGCATACGCGCCCGGGTGCTCGATCCTGAATGTACAAACTGGGCTACTGCGCCCGAAATCATCCTTCGCGAAGACGGCGGTAGCTGGGATCTAGGCTATCCTTGGGCAACTTTGATTTCTCCCGAAAAAGTTCTAGTCGTATATTACTTTAACCAACAGGATGGCGCTCGCCACATCGCGGGCACGCTTTTGGATATCGTCAAAAGTAAATAAGAAAGCGTCAGAAAGCAATCATCATGGCTGAATTGCTGATCTTAAGCCATTAAGCCAATCGGCTGAAACCGGTATGCTTTACAAAACCATCGAGTCGTTTTACCGCGTCACCCTGCTTTGCGGCGATCGCTAATTCAGGGAACACAGCATTTGCTGCATTCAAGTACAGTTCAACGTGTTTTGATTCATGGGTAAAACTCGGATAGAACACGCCTCCACAGAGAATTTTGTGCTCTAGCATTCTCACCGTAAATAATGTGAGGAGTGCTGCCGAATCGACGTGCTCAAACGCAATGTTTGTCATAGCGTAGTGGCCGCTTACTTTTATCGGGACGATGTGAGTTTGGCCTAGTTCTTGCAACCCAGTCTGAATCATTTTTCCAATTCGAGCTAAATGGGCTGGTACATCGTTTTCTCGAAACCTTCGCAATGTAGCAAGAGCTGCGGCTGGCCCAACTCCTTCGGTCCAATACGTGCTAGAAATAAACGATTCTTGTGCGGCTTGCATGATTTTGGCGCGACCAATTACTGCTGCGATTGGATGCCCATTCCCCAATGCCTTTGCAAACACGGCAATATCGGGTTGCAATCCAAATTTTAAATGCGATCCGCCCAGCCAAAGTCGCCACCCTGCTGTAATTTCGTCGACAATCAAGACAGCGCCAGTCTGATCGCACAACTCTCGAACGCTCTCCAAAAATCCTTCTTGCGGGTTCGTCGAACGAGTTGGCTCCATGACGACTGCGGCCAAGTTTTTTCCTTCGCGACGAACAATCGCGTGCAAATCCTCAATTTGATTATAGCGAAACGGCATTGCCGTATCGCTCAATTGCGTAGGTACTCCCTTGGTTGACAGGCCGGATAACAAATGGGACTGCAATGCATCACAATCGCCCCCAGAAGTTCGATTGGCGGCTAAATACCAATCGTGCCAACCATGATAACCACAAAAAGCAACAACGCTTCGATTCGTAGTAGCTCGAGCAATTCGAACTGCTGCGGCCATCGCTTCTCCGCCACTGCGAAGAAATCGTGCGCATTTGGCCCACGGGTGTAGTTGCAGTAATTCTTCCGCCAGTTGCACCTCGTCGGGCGAATTGAGTGTGCACATGCTTCCTTGCTGAAGGCGATGCATTACCGCTTTCGATACGAGAGGATCCGCATATCCAAGTAAGCAACAGCCGATACCCATTTGGGTCATGTCGAGAAACGTATTTCCATCAAGATCGGTGATTTCGCAACCACGCGCAGCATGATAATAGGCAGGCCATTTTTCCGGGGCGTACATTTCGGGGCGCTTGCTAAGTAATTGAACGCCACCGGGAATCATTTGCTTTGCACGTCGATAGAGCTGCTGCGAAAGCTTCGTCGAAACTTGTCCAGAGGTTTTATCTACCATCGAAGATTTTTCAATGAGGATCGTATAAACACGTGCATTCTAGAAAAATGCATGTTGTAAGCTGTAACATTTAAAGAGAACGTAAACGAAGCAATCCATGCTTGCTACGTTTT